>NZ_JCAXEJ010000019.1:0-99165 GCF_059759005.1 Paenarthrobacter sp. GQ52 | reverse complement strand
CCTGGCCCACATCGAGTCCTCCGGCACCACCCGCCAGGAAGCCTCAACCATCCTCGCCGCCCACGGCTAAGCACCACGCACAGCATCACCAAGAAGCACTACCAGTCAGTACTGAAGGACCGGATGCCACCTGCGTAACGGCGTCCGGTCCTTCTGCGTACATCACGTAGAATTAAGGCACTATGGCGAACTCCTCTGATTCCAGCAATTCGACCCCCTCGGCCGACGCACCCAAGCGTGGGCTGTTCCAGCGCAAGCCCAAGGAAGCCAAGGCCAAGAAGCCGAGCCAGCTGAAGCAGATCGCTGAAGTCTTCAAGATGACCCGGCGAAATGATCCACAGGTTGTCTGGATCATGGTGCTGGCATTCCTTGCAGTGGTCGCTGTGGCCTTCCTCATTGGCTTCTTGCTGGAGAACTGGGTTACCGGCCTGATCATTGGTATCCCGCTTGGCCTGCTAGCCGCCGTCTTTATTCTTTCCCGCAGAGCTGAGAAAGCCGCCTTCGCGCAAATCGAAAACCAGCCCGGCGCTTCCGGCGCAGCGCTTGGTACGCTCCGCCGCGGTTGGGTGACCCAGGATCAGCCTGTTGCCGTCAACCCCCGCACCCAGGACGCTGTGTTCATGGCCATTGGCCGCCCCGGCGTCGTTCTGGTCAGTGAAGGTCCCACACACCGCGTCAAGCCTTTGGTGGACGCCGAGCGCAAGCGCCTGGCGCGCATCCTGCCCAACGTAACCATCCACGTTCTGGAATCCGGTCGCGGCGAGGGTCAAGTGCCCCTGAATAAATTGGCCAAGACCATGGGCAAGCTGAAGAATGAACTCACCAAGGTGGAGGTCAATGCGGTCTCCAAGCGCATCAACTCCCTTGGAAACCGTCTGCCGATCCCCAAGGGCATCGATCCCTACAAGGCCCGCCCGGACCGCAAGGCCGCGCGCGGACGCTGATCCCGAAGAGAAAACCGCCCCTGTCGCTTGTTGGAGACAGGGGCGGTTTTTCGTTTGATGGCGCGAAGGCAGAGAAAACTACATCCTGATGAGGATGGTGTTCATCGCCTTGTCGTGCAGGCCTCGCTGGTCGGGATCGAAGACGACCGCAGGGATGACAAGGCACAGTAGGAGGGTCCGCACCACGGCGGCCAACGGACCAGCGGGGCCGCCACCCAGCCGGACCACGTGGATTCCGGCAATCCTGTGACCGATGCTGTAACCCAACGTGCCGATCAGCAGAATCTGTTCCACGGCAAAAATGGCCAACGTTGCCCAAGGGTTGCCACCGAAGGCAAAATTGCTGATCACGAGGGCGATGGTCCAGTCCACCATGATGCCCAGGATGCGCCTTCCGGCGCGTGCCATGGAACCTGGCCCGGATTCGGGCAACCCGAGCCGTTCACCAGGATATTTGGAGATTCCGGAAGTGTCCGGCCCGCTCAGCCAAGAGCCAATGTCTTTACGATCTACCACCCTCCAAGCCTAACGGCTGGCATGCCTGGCGGCCGACCGCAGGCGGATCGATCTTGGTCGCTTAGCGCCCGGATCTTCGCTCCGGTGTTCGCCCACCGGACCGACATGGACCGGACACCGGGAAGCCGACTACCGTTTACACAACAGATGATTCTGTAACCTGCCGGAAACAATACCGACACCCCCGGGAAATCCCATCTCCCTATGGTGGTATGAGTTGCCAGCCACCATGGCACGGGGAACTTTTTGTGTCTCCGGACCCTTGGAATGGGCTGCACCACGCGGCCTGCCGGGCCTGTTACTTGATATGCATAAGGAGCATAGATGTTCAAGACTGCGGACGAAGTCCTCAAGTTCATCAAAGACGAAGACGTCAAATTCGTCGATATCCGCTTCACCGACCTCCCTGGTGTCCAGCAGCACTTCAACGTGCCGGCCAAGAGTGTCGACCTCGATTTCTTCGTCCACGGCCAGCTCTTCGACGGATCTTCCATCCGCGGCTTCCAGGGCATCGCCGAGTCCGACATGCAGCTCATCCCGGATGTGACCTCGGCCTTCATCGACACGTTCCGCATCGAGAAGACGCTTGCGCTGAACTTCTCCATCGTGAACCCCCGCACGGGTGACCCCTACCACCGCGACCCCCGCGGCGTGGCAGAGAAGGCTGAAGCCTACCTGGCATCCACCGGCATCGCAGACACCGCATTCTTCGCTCCCGAAGCCGAGTTCTTCGTCTTCGACAACGTCCAGTACGAGTCCTCCCCGCAGGGCAGCTTCTACAAGATCGACTCCGAGGAAGCACACTGGAACACCGGCCGCAAGGAAGAGGGCGGCAACCTCGGTTACAAGACCCCCGTCAAGGGCGGTTACTTCCCGGTCTCCCCCACCGACAAGCAGGCCGACCTGCGCGATGCCATGTGCATCGAACTGGACAAGGCCGGTCTTGAGGTCGAGCGCTCCCACCACGAAGTTGGGTCCGCCGGCCAGGCTGAGATCAACTACAAGTTCACCACGCTGACCGCGGCTGCTGATGACCTGCAGAAGTTCAAGTACATCATCAAGAACACCGCAGATGCCTGGGGCAAGTCCGTTACCTTCATGCCGAAGCCTGTCTTCGGTGACAACGGCTCGGGCATGCACTGCCACCAGTCGCTGTGGAGCAACGGCGACCCCCTGTTCTATGACGAGAAGGGCTACGCAGGCCTCTCCGACACCGCTCGCTGGTACATCGGCGGCCTGCTGAAGCACTCTTCGGCAGTCCTGGCCTTCACCAACCCGACGGTCAACTCCTACCGCCGCCTGGTCAAGGGCTTCGAAGCTCCCGTGAACATGGTCTACTCGCAGGGCAACCGCTCCGCCGGTATCCGTATCCCGATCACGGGCACCAACCCGAAGGCCAAGCGCATCGAGTTCCGCGCTCCGGACCCCTCGTCCAACCCGTACCTGGCGTTCGCCGCCCAGCTGATGGCCGGCATCGACGGCATCCGTAACCGCATTGAACCCCCGGCTCCCATCGACAAGGACCTCTACGAGCTCCCGGCCGAGGAAGCCAAGGACATCCCCAAGGCTCCGGGCTCCCTGGAAGAAGCTCTTGAGGCCCTGCGCGAGGACAACGAGTTCCTGCAGGCCGGCGGCGTCTTCACCCAGGACCTCATCGACACTTGGATCGACTACAAGTACGAGAATGAGATCCGTCCGCTGTCGCTGCGCCCGAACCCGTACGAGTTCGAGCTCTACTACGGCGTCTAATACCGACACGTAACAAAGAGGCCAGCCTCAGTCCGTTCAGACTGAGGCTGGCCTCTTTCGTGCGGGTGCGAACTACTCAGACTTGCTTTGGTCGCGCTCCCGGAGATTCTTGGTAATCTCATCCAGCTTGTCCTTGACGAAGCTGGCGGCCTCCGAAATACCCTTTTCCGCGCTGCCCAACGGGTCCAGCTGAAGGTACACGTCCTTATCGATGGGCAGGTCGTATTCGTCCTTCAGATGAGTGCCACCGGCAACCCCGTCGAGGGACAGGTATACAAGTGCCTCGGTCCTTGCTATGCCGGCGATTGTACCGAAGACGACCGTGAAGTCATTGGGCTGAAAGCTCACAGAATGGCCCACGTGACGCCGGTCCAGTTCTCCGGCAGGAATGGCCTTCTCGGACGGATTTCCGTTGTATTCCATGTACTTCCCCTATGCGTTGAGATCAGATACATAAGAAGTCTATAAGGATACTTAGAGTATTGGGTTGGCAGATGCCGCCAAGGCCTCACCGAACGGGCGGTCCGCTACTGCTTTCCGTATTTTTTGTGCACTGCCTGCTTACTCACGCCCAGGCACAGCGCAATCGCTTCCCACGACAAGCCGGATTGCCGGGCAGCCCGAACCAGAGATGCCTCCGTTCGGCCTACTTCCTTCTGCAACTCCGCAACGGCGTAAAGCGCCTCGGCCGGGCCCATGCTGTCCATGGATCCCACCAGTGTTTTCATCCGATCCACCTCCATGGGGTCAACAATAGTTGACGCAATGGGGGCCGTCAACCTTAATTGACGTCAGGGTGCTGATGGGCGCTGGTGCGGCGGTCGACCGAATGCCTTGTACATGGTCCGCTGCGGACCCGCATTCCCGCCCAGATAGCGCCCCGAGTCTACGAATCCCGCTTTCAAGTAGGCCGCCAGCCCTGCCGGATTGCGTTCGTTAACGGAAAGCACGACGCCGGCCTGCCCTCCACCCAGCCTGGCCGTCAGCTTGCGCGCTTCCTCCACTGCGGCCCGCGCCGCCAAGGTACCGAGGCCGCGCCCCTGGCTTCCCGAGTCGATAAGGAACCCTCTCAACAACCACACCGACTCGTCATCCGGCCAGCCCGCGAGCTTGGCAGCGCCGGACTGAAGGGTCAACACGCCAACAGCAACTCCCCCTGACTCAATGACATAAGGGAGGCGTGATTCTTCTTCCAAGGAAATCAGCATCATGCGTAAGGGATCCCCAACGAACTCCCGCTGTTTGGCTTCAACGGCCAACTCCGCTACCGCGCCAAGCTGAATGGCGCGGGCGTCGTCGTCGAGCATTTTGAGGGGGATGAGCCAGATATCACCTCGCTCATGACGATCACCGTCGACCAATAGTTCTTCTTCTGATTCATATTCGGGCATTTTCGGAATCTCCCACGCCTCAGTTGCCGTAGAACTCTTTCTCAAAAACGCCCCTGGCACGACGACTAAGCCGCAGGTAGTCCTCTTCGAAGTGCCCCGCGTTCCCGGGTTCATATCCACACCAGCGGGCCACAGCCTCAAGGTCTTTCCTCGATGACGGAAGGAGATCCGAGGCACGTCCGGTGACGATGACGTTTGCGGAGCGGATGCGGCTGGCAAGTCGCCAGGCCTCCCTCAGGAGGGCAGCGTCGTCTTCGGCGATTAATTCCAACTTCTCCGCAGCGGCCAGGGCATCCAGAGTTGACGTGGTCCGCAACTCGGGATGTTCTCCGGCATGCTGCAGTTGAATGAGCTGAACCAACCATTCAACGTCACTCAAGCCGCCCCGGCCAAGCTTGACGTGCCGGGCCGGGTCCGCACCACGAGGCAGGCGCTCCGACTCCACCCGGGCCTTAACACGGCGAATCTCCCGGACATCCTGCTCCGCAAGTTGCTCCGGGTAGCGGATGGGATCAATGAGGCGTACAAAATCTGCGGCAAGCTCGTCTGAGCCGGCCATCGGGCGGGCTCGCAGAAGCGCCTGCGCCTCCCAAATCAGCGACCATCGTCGGTAGTACTCCGCATACGATTCCAGGGACCGCACCATGGCACCGTTTTTGCCCTCCGGCCGGAGGTCGGCGTCCACCATAAGCACTCGTTCGGCCATGATCGCAGGCTTGAGCGGCTGGGTAAGGAAGCTGGACACCTTGGCGACTATCGCCGTCGCCTGCTCTTGCGCCTCAGCATCGGTGAACCCGGGGCGGGCACGGTGCACGTAGATGACGTCCGCGTCCGAGCCGTAGCCGATCTCGCGACCACCCTGCCGTCCCATTGCCACCACCAGCACATCAGTTTTCAATGGGCTCGCGGAGGCCACCACGGACTCCGCTACGTGCAGCGCCCCGAGAACCGCGGCCCGGTCCGTCTCGGCCAGAGCCAGTCCGACGGCATCCTGGTCCAGCAATCCAGCGCTATCCGCGATCGCGGTGCGCAGGATCTCACGACGCCGGATCAGCCGGATCAGCCTCATGGCACTCTCGGGATCCGCATGACGGGACAGCTTGGACCGGATTTCCTGCCACTGGGCTTCGAAGGGAACCGGCGCCAGTTCCTTGTCGCTGCCCAACCAGGCAACGGACTCCGGAGACACTTCCAACAAGTCCGAAATCAGCCGCGAATTAGCCAGGACCTGGCAGAGTCGCTCCGCTGCCGCTTGGGAGTCCCGGAGCAGCCCCAAATACCAGTGGGTAGTTCCGAGGGCTTCGCTGACCCTACGGAAGGCCAGCAGTCCGGCGTCGGGATCCACGCCCTCGGCGAGCCACCCCAAGAGGATCGGCAGGAGCTGCCTCTGCAGTGCGGCTCGCCGGCTGACACCCGCGGTGAGCGCTTCGATATGCCGCATGGCGCCTTGGGGATCCAGATAACCAAGTGCGGCGAGGCGACCCTGGGCGGCCTCCGGGCTGAGCTTCGCGTCTTCGCTGCTCAGCTTCGCTGCGGTATTGAGCAGCGGCCGGTAGAAGATCCGCTCGTGCAACTCACGGACGGATTTCTTGGTCTTTTGCCAGGTGGCCATCAGTTGGTCAGGGTGTGGCCGCTCCAGTGCGAACGGACCGAGGACGGCCTTGGCGAGGAAGCGCTGGGCATCCTCAGTGACAGGCATAAGGTGGGTCCTACGCAACTGGAAAAGCTGAATTCTGTGTTCCAACAGGCGCAGGTAGCGGTAGGCGTTGTCGAAGGCCGCTGCGTCCGTGCGACCGATATAGCCGCCGGCAGACAATGCCGCAATGGCGGAAGTTGTGTCCCGGCACCTGAGTGACTCGTCAGACTTTCCATGCACCAGTTGCAGCAATTGGACCGTGAATTCAACGTCGCGGAGCCCGCCGCGACCCAGCTTGATTTGGCGCTGTTCCTCGGCGGCCGGGATGTAGTCGGTCACCCTGCGGCGCATGGCTTGGACCGACTCCACGAAACCCTCGCGTCCCGCGGATGCCCAGACAAGTGGTTCCACGGCCTTCTCGTAGCGTTGGCCCAGTTCCCGGTCGCCGGCAATGGTTCTTGCCTTCAGCAGCGCCTGGAATTCCCAGCTCTCGGCCCATCGGGCGTAGTAGCTCAAATGTGAGGGAAGGGTACGAACCAGGGGTCCGGATTTACCCTCCGGACGGAGATTGGCATCAACTTCCCACAACCCGGGTTCGGGCGCCGAGGAAGAGATCGCCCTGGAAATGCCGGAGGCGAGGGCCGTGCCGATGGTGGAGGCACGGGCGTCGTCCAACTCCCCTGCTTCGATGACATAGATGACGTCGACATCGGAAATGTAGTTCAACTCCCGGGCGCCACACTTACCCATGCCAATGACGGCAAGCCCAACATCGGCAATTTCCGCGGCGTCGAACTGGGCTGCCGCTTCGGCCCGGGAGACCGCCAGGGCGGCCTCAATGGCAGCACCGGCGAGATCGGCCAGCTCGGCACCGACCGCGGGCATGAAGTCTGTTGGTGATGCCGCGCAGATGTCCTTGATGGCGAGCTCGGTTAAACCTCGGCGGTAGGCGCTCCGCAAGGCCGCGTAGGCCGGCAGGCCGGTGATTCCGGCCACCGGGCGTTGAGCGCCCGGCTCGGCTTTCACGGAGCGAAGCAGCAATGCCCGCAGCTCTTCGTTGGAAGCTTGGACCGGCTCCGGGCTGACCCGGACATTGAAGACATCCAGATGCTCCGGTCGTCGCATGAGAAACTCCCCCAAGGCCTCCGAGGCACCCAGAAGCCGGTACATGGGCTCGCTGGTGTCCGGGTCAGCCGCGGCCAGCTTCTTCAGCCCCGGGTTCTTCTCAATGAGCCGGACCAGCGACTGGAGAGCCGTGTCAGGGCTCGCCGACAAGGACAGCCCGGCGAACAGGGCGTCCTCGTCGATCCCCTCAAGTTCCGGAGCAGCAAGAAACCGTTCGCCCTTTTCGAGGTCACTGAATCCGGCTGAGATGAGCCGACGCGCAAGGCTCATTGGCCCGGCCTAGAGAATGCCGAGATTGCGCTGCAACTCATACGGGGTGACCTGGAGGCGGTAGTCCTGCCACTCTGCACGCTTGTTGCGCAGGAAGTGCTCGAACACCTGCTCCCCCAGGATCTGGGCCACCAGCTCGGATTCCTCCATGGCCCGGATGGCATCGTGGAGGCTTGCCGGCAACGGCGCATGTCCCATTGCCCTGCGCTCCGCAGTGGTCAATGACCACACGTCGTCTTCGGCGGCGGCCGGAAGTTCGTAGCCTTCCTCGATGCCTTTCAAGCCGGCACCGAGCAGCACGGCGTAGGCCAGGTAGGGATTGGTTGCGCTGTCGATGCCGCGGTACTCGATGCGTGCCGACTGGCCCTTACCGGGCTTGTACAGCGGGACCCGCACCAATGCTGAGCGGTTGTTGTGGCCCCAGCTCAAGTAGCTCGGGGCCTCCCCGCCGCCCCAGAGGCGCTTGTAGGAGTTGACAAACTGGTTGGTGACGGCCGTGAACTCAGGAGCGTGCTTGAGGATTCCGGCAATGAACTGCCGCGCCGTCTTGGACAGCTGGAACTCCGCTCCGGCTTCGAAGAACGCGTTGGTGTCGCCTTCGAAGAGCGAGAAGTGGGTATGCATGCCCGAACCGGGGTGGTCCGTGAACGGCTTGGGCATGAATGTGGCGTAGGTGCCCTGCTGGAGGGCGACTTCCTTGATGACCGTGCGGAACGTCATGATGTTATCCGCGGTCTGGAGGGCATCGGCGTAACGGAGGTCAATCTCGTTTTGGCCCGGACCGCCCTCGTGATGGCTGAACTCCACCGAGATACCGACCGATTCGAGCATGGTCACGGCGGTGCGGCGGAAGTCCTGCGCTACTCCGCCCGGTACGTGGTCAAAGTAGCCACCTTCGTCCACAGGAACCGGAGCCCCGTCCGGGCCCAGTTCCTTCGACTTCAACAGGTAGAACTCGATCTCGGGATGGGTGTAGCAGGTGAAGCCCATGTCCGCGGCCTTCGCGAGGGTCCTCTTGAGGACGTTGCGGGGGTCCGCGGCAGACGGTTCACCATCCGGAGTGAGGACGTCACAGAACATGCGGGACGTCTGCTCGGTCTCGCCACGCCACGGCAGGATCTGGAACGTGGAGGGGTCCGGTTGCGCGAGCATGTCCGACTCGAATACACGGGCAAGGCCCTCGATGGCCGAACCGTCAAAGCCAAGGCCCTCTTCAAAGGCGCCCTCAACTTCGGCCGGCGCCAGCGCCACCGATTTCAGGGAACCCACGACGTCGGTGAACCACAAGCGTACGAAGCGCACGTCACGCTCTTCGATCGTCCGCAGAACGAACTCTTGCTGGCGGTCCATAGGGCCTCTTTTCCGATTCAGTGTCCATGCCGCTGGTTTCAATGGATTGAAGCCACGACAGCTCAGCCTTCACTCTACTAAGAGTTCCGTGCTAATGCCGCAGCAGTAGCTGCGTGTAACACAGCGTTTACATAAGGTGACGCCGGGCACACTGGTGGCAGCCGCCGTCGGCACCGCTTAGGCTCTATCCATGGCCCCGAGCAACCTTCCTGAGTCCACCACGCCCGCCGAAGTTCCCGCACCTTACGGCAGCGGCCCCGCACCAGCGGAGCAAGCGCAAGCGACGGCTGGCAGGAAGCCCATCAGCCGGGTCCGCATACACCACCTGCAGCAGGCCAAGGACAACGGCGAGCACTTCGCCATGCTGACGGCATACGAGCAGTACACCGCCGAAATCTTTGACCAGGCGGGAATCGAAGTCCTCCTGGTGGGTGACTCCGCTTCCAACAACGTGTTCGGCAACGAGACGAGCCTCCCTGTCACAGTGGATGAGCTCCTTCCCCTCACACGGGCAGTCAGCAGGGCGGCCAAGCGGGCGCTGATCGTAGCGGACCTGCCTTTCGGGAGCTATGAAGTTTCTCCCGGTCAGGCAGTGGCCACCGGCGTCCGGTTCCTCAAGGAGGGACTGGCGCACGCCGTCAAGATCGAAGGAACGGCATATTACGCGGACACCGTCAAAGCCATGGTCCAGGCAGGCATCCCCGTCATGGCCCACATCGGATTCACCCCGCAAAGCGAACATTCCCTCGGCGGCTACCGCGTGCAAGGCCGGGGAGACGACGCCCAGCGCCTAATCGAGGACGCCGTTGCCCTGCAGGACGCCGGCGCTTTCAGTGTCCTCATGGAGATGGTTCCTGCGGACACCGCAGCGGCCGTCGACGCCGCATTGCGGGTCCCGACCGTCGGCATCGGTGCTGGCAAGAGCACCACGGGGCAGGTCCTTGTGTGGCAGGACATGGCTGGATTGCGTGGCGGCAAGATGGCCAAATTCGTCAAGCAATACGCAGATCTTCGCACCACGCTGAGTGATGCCGCCGCCGCTTACGGGGAGGATGTCCGGTCCGGTCAGTTCCCCGGACCGGAGCACTCCTTCTAAGCAACGTCCCGGCTAATCGTCGTCCTGGGCATCCCAGGCGTCATTCCGTGCTTTGACCTTTTCCAAGGCGTGCTCGGCTTCTTCCCTGGTCTTATAGGGGCCAATGAGCTGGGTCCAATCGGACAAGGCGTCCTCTTCGATCTCGTGCGTCTTGACGTTGTACCAGTACTCCGTCACGTCTCCTCCTCAGTCTTCGGGCCCTTCGACGCGTAACGTTGGCGGGGTCACAGGAACCCGGCCACACTTTGTTACTTACGTCTCTTGTGTGCCTTATATGATCAATCTATGCCTTCTCTTGCTTCGACCGCACCCATTGGCGCCCTCACCCCGGGAACCATCAGCCCTGAACGACCCGTCCCGGCGTCGATTCCCAGGCCGGAGTATGTCGGCAAGAAGGCACCCGCCAAGTTCACGGGCTCCGAGGTGAAGTCAGCGGAGACCATCGAGAAGATCCGGATTGCCGGAAAGATCGCTGCGCAAGCGATCGTCGAGGTCGGCAAGCATATCCAGCCGGGCGTCACCACCGACCATCTGGACAAGGTGGGGCACGAGTTCCTCCTGGACCACAACGCGTACCCGTCCACCCTCGGCTACCGGGGCTTTCCCAAGTCCCTGTGTTCCTCGCTCAATGAGGTCATTTGCCACGGGATCCCGGACTCAACCGTGGTGCAGGATGGCGACATCCTGAACATTGACATCACTGCCTTCATCAACGGCGTGCATGGGGATACCAACTACACTTTCCTGGTTGGCGACGTGGACGAAGAATCCCGTCTGCTGGTTGAGCGTACGCAGGAGTCGCTCAACCGGGCCATCAAGGCCGTGGCCCCTGGCCGCGAAATCAACGTAATCGGCCGTGCCATCCAGTCCTACGCAAAACGCTTCGGCTATGGCGTAGTTCGGGATTTCACCGGCCACGGCGTGGGCGAGGCCTTTCACACCGGCCTCATCATTCCGCATTACGACGCAGCCCCGGCGTACAACACCGTGATCGAGGCAGGCATGGTCTTCACCATCGAACCCATGCTGACCCTTGGCACCATCGAATGGGATATGTGGGCCGACGACTGGACGGTCGTCACCAAGGACCACAAACGCACGGCCCAATTCGAACACACCCTGCTGGTCACCGAGACCGGCGCGGAAATCCTTACCCTTCCCTGAGCTCTCCGGAAGGTCCCCGCAGCCCGGGCGGCTGCGCCATGCCCATCCCCTCCTGCCATGATCGGAAATGCATTGTCCAAGAAGGATGAGAAGACCCACAAGAACGCCCCGTTGATCGGTATCGACATCGGTGGCACCGGCATCAAGGGCGGCATCGTCGACCTGAAGAAGGGCAAGTTGATTGGCGACCGCTTCCGCGTTCCCACTCCGCAGCCCGCCACTCCGGAAGCTGTAGCTGAGGTTGTCGCCCAAATCGTTGAGGAACTCTCCAGCCGTCCCGACGCGCCGGCAGCGGATTCCCCCGTGGGTGTGACATTCCCCGGCATCATCCAGCACGGCGTGGTCAACTCGGCGGCCAACGTGGACAAAACCTGGCTTGGCACCAACATCGACGCCGCCTTCACCAAACGCCTCGGCCGCCCCGTAGAGGTCATCAATGATGCCGACGCCGCCGGCCTCGCCGAAGCCCGTTACGGTGCTGGCGAGGGCGTGGACGGCACCGTCCTGGTGATCACCCTGGGAACCGGCATCGGATCGGCATTCATCTTCAATGGACAGCTGGTCCCCAACGCCGAGCTCGGGCATCTTGAGGTGGACGGGCACGACGCCGAGACCAAAGCCTCCGCGGTGGCTCGCGAACGCGATGGCCTGAGCTGGGACGAGTACGGCGTCCTGCTCAACCGCTACCTCCAGCACGTGGAGTTCCTGTTCTCCCCCGAGCTGTTCATTGTGGGTGGCGGCATTTCCAAACGCTCCGACGAGTACTTCCCGCACCTTGAGCTGCGGACCAAAATCGTCACGGCAAAGTTGAAGAACGACGCCGGCATTGTGGGCGCGGCACTCGAGGTCGCTTTGCACCACAAGCTCGCGAAGTAGCCGCGGCATGACAGAGGCCGAAACCGCCGACCAGCATGGTGAACGCGGAGTCGCGATCGTCACTGGCGCCAGTCGGGGGATCGGAGCCGCCGTAGCACTCGCCGCGGCGGCTGCCCGGTATCACGTGGTGGTCAATTACTCCGCAGACGCTGAAGGTGCACGGACTGTGGTCAACGACATCCTGGCCCAAGGCGGCAAGGCGCGCGCCGTGCAGGCGGATGTCAGCCAACCGGCCGACGTCGGACGTCTGTTCGACGAAGCCACCGGTTGGGGTCCTGTGACCGCCGTAATCAACAACGCCGCCATCACGGGAAACCTGATCGGCGCCCTCACGGAAGTACCGGCGGAAACGGTCCAACGGGTTGTTGATGTCAACGTGGCCGGAATGATTTTCATGTGCCAGGAAGCAGTTCGGCGACTTTCGACGGACAACGGCGGCAGCGGCGGCTCCATCATCAACGTCTCCTCCACAGCCACCAAGGCGGGCTCGCCCGGAACCTGGGTCCACTACGCGGCCACCAAGGGGGCAGCGGATGTTTTGACGGTGGGCCTTGCCGCCGAAGTGGCCAAGCAGGGCATCCGTGTCAACGCCGTTGCCCCGGGCAGCACCAATACCGGCCTCCACGCAGCGGCTGGAATGCCGGACCGCGTGGAGCGGCTGAACCCAACCATCCCGATGGGCCGCAGCGCGGAGCCGGAGGAGGTGGCTGCGGCGGTGATGTGGCTGATGTCGGACGAGGCCGGGTACATTACTGGAGCCGTGCTCCCTGTGTCCGGCGGGCGCTGATCCCGGTCAGGATTGATGCCGGTGGCGGCTGCGGCTTCCCCTCCGCCGCCGCCACCGGAGCTATAGTTGGCTCTTTTCCGAACCCTTGACTTGCTTGGCGCCTGCCTTGGCCGCTTCTGCCTCATGGCGTAGCAGCGAGATGGCTGATTCGAAGTCCTCCAGGGACTCAAACGCCTGATACACGCTGGCAAAACGAAGGTATGCCACTTCATCAAGCTTCCGGAGCGGGCCCAGAATGGCCAGGCCCACCTCATGGGCATCGATCTCTGCTGCGCCCGAGGAACGAATATTCTCCTCGACTTCCTGGGCGAGCATTGCAAGATCGTCCTCCGTGACCGGACGTCCCTGGCATGCCTTGCGGACTCCACTGATGACCTTGATGCGGCTGAATGGTTCGCCGACGCCGGACCTCTTGATCACGGACAAGCTGGTGGTTTCCACGGTGGTGAAGCGACGTCCGCATTCCGGGCACTGGCGTCGGCGGCGGATGGACGAACCGTCGTCAGCCATTCGGCTGTCGACGACGCGGGAGTCGGGATTCCGGCAGAACGGACAATACACGCTGGGCCTCCCCTGACGGCTCCGGCACGGAATCGCATGCGGCAGGACGCCGGATACGCAAAGGTGCCGGAAGATTCACTTCCGGCACCAGTTTACGTTCGTTTACACCCTAATGACAAGCGTGTAATTACTACATGTAGTGGTAGGCACCCTTATATGTAGTGGTTGAGGCCCTACGCGAAGCGAATTCGAACAGCATCTCCGTGGCCCGGAAGGTCCTCTGCACCCGACAGGCTCACAATGTGTCCACTGACTTGCTCCAAGGCGGCGCGGTCATAGTTGATGACCTGGACCGCGCGGAGGAACGTGGTGACGTTGAGACCGGACGAGAAAGCGGCCGTTCCGCTGGTAGGCAGCACGTGGTTGGAACCTGCGCAGTAGTCCCCCAGGCTGACCGGGCTGAAGTCGCCCACGAAGATCGCTCCCGCGTTACGAATCCGCGCTGCAACCGTGGCCGCGTTGGCCGTCATGATTTCCAGGTGTTCAGCGGCGTATGCGTTGCAGACCGCGATCCCCTGCTCAAGATCATCCACCAGCACCACACCGGACTGTGGTCCGGACAGCGCCTCAAGAACGCGCGCACGGTGCTTTGTTCCAGCGGCCTGCCGCGCCAGTTCAAGCACGACGGCGTCAGCCAGTTCAGCGGAGTCAGTCACCAGGACGGAGGCTGCTTTGGGATCATGCTCCGCCTGGCTTATGAGGTCGGCGGCCACCAACGGGGCCTGCGCGGTGGCGTCGGCAAGGATGGCGATCTCCGTGGTTCCGGCCTCGGAATCGATGCCCACCACACCCTTGACGAGGCGCTTGGCTGTGGCCACGAAAATGTTGCCCGGGCCCGTGACAACGTCAACAGGCTCAATAGACAGTTCATCATCTGTACCAGGGATGCCGTAAGCAAACGAAACAATGGCCTGTGCGCCGCCGATGGCGTACACCTCGTCAATGCCCAGGAGCTTCGCCGCGGCCAGGATGGTGGGGTGCGGGAGGCCGCCAAAGTCTTTCTGCGGCGGGGAGGCAAGCGCAATGGACTCCACGCCGGCGGCAACCGCGGGGACCACGTTCATGATGACTGAAGATGCCAGCGGAGCGAGTCCACCGGGAACGTAGAGCCCAACGCGTCCCACAGGAATCCAGTTTTGGCTGACAACGGCACCGTCGCCAAGTTGTACATCCACATTGGCAGGGCGCTGCTGGTCAGCAAATTGCCTGGCGCGGTTGATGGACTCCTCCAAGGCCGAGCGGACCTTTGGGTCGAGTTCGGTCAGCGCCTGGGTGAGTGCCTCTGCCGGGACTCTGGGGTGTGACTGCTCCACGCCGTCGAATTTCCTGGCCAGTTCGGCCAAGGCGGCAAAGCCGCGGCTACGGACGTCGGAAATGATGTCCAGGACCTTCTGTTCGGCCTCCGCCATCGTCTGATGCTGCGCCCTTGGCACAGCTGCGCGCAGCTCCGCCAAGGAAAGGCGGCGGCCCCGGAAATCGATGCTCCGAAAATTTAGGGCGTCAGTGGAGAGGGCGGAAGTATCCGAGGAAGTGGTCACCCGGCTATTTTACGGGTTTCTTCGACAGAACCCCGAACAGCGCCAGGACAAACGTGATAAAAGCGATGGCAGCAGGCCACAGAACCAGTACAGCGTAGGAGCGCAGCGTGAAGCCAAACCCGGGGCCAAGGGCAGGATCCGGGGCGGGCCCCAGCAACTGGGCGGCAAGCAGCCCAATCAGCCACGCGAAGACCGCACCCAAAGCACCCCCAAGGAGAGCAAAGGCCAAGCGCCGCGCGGCACCATCTCCGTTTAACTTTCCGTCCAGCATCACGCCGGTGAGGCACCCTGCCAGCAGCATCAGGGCTGCGAGGACCAAGTCCCGCGGAAGCCAGGAATCAGGGTTGGCCGCATTCGCCAGATCCGGATTACCCGAGACCAGGTTCAGTCCACCCGGAGCAAGAAGCCACCAGATGAATCCGGCAACCACACCCAAAGCCGCCGGAAGGACCAACCACAGGACGTCCTTCGAGCGCCGGGGTTTGGAGGCAGAGATCTGTTCTGCGACGGCAGGGACGTGCACGGTGGAATCGGTCATGCACCTCACATTAACAAAGGTTCACGCCGACCCGACAAAATGTGGGGCTCGCAGTCCCGGAGGAATACCCTGAAGAAGAAGACATGCAAGGCCCCAATTCAGGAGAAAACCGACGTGCCCAGCGAACCATCCGGCTTCGAGGAGACTTTCAGGGAGATGTTCCGTCGGCATGCCGCTGGAGTAGCCATCATCACGGCGAACCTCAACGGAAGCCCCTTCGGCTTCACCGCCACGTCTGTGGCCTCGCTATCCGCCGAGCCGCCCCGCTTCACCTTCAACATGGCCAGGAGTTCCAGTTCCTGGCCTGCCGTGGCCAACGCGGAGTACATCGGAGTCCACATGCTGGGGCTGGAAAACCAAGCCCTCGCCAATCGCTTCGCACGGACACGCGACCGGTTCGACGGCGACCATTGGGAGCCGGGCCCCCATGACGTGCCTATTCTCAAGGATGTCAGCGGTTGGCTCGTGGGCAGAATCCAGATGCGCCTGTCTTTCGAGAACAACGCTGTGGTGGTAGTCGAGGTCATAGACGGCCAGGTGGGCGAGGACGGCACTCCCCTGCTGTACCACAGCGGCGGTTACAGCAAGCCCGCGCCGCTCGACTACGAAATCTGACCGAGCGGCCGCGAGCCTGCTAGTTATCCAGGCAGGCAGGACCCAGCAGGACCTTCAAGTCACCAAAAAGCGAAGGACTGGGGTTGACCCGCATATGGACGGGCAAGCCCATGACCTCCACCTTCGTGTCTCCCATCAGCTTGAGCCGGACTTCCGAATTTCCGCGGTGGGTTCGCAGCACGTCACGCAGGTCAGTCACTACTGCCTCGGTGGCCTTGAACGTTGGAATGGTGATCACCACGGGACCGTTCACGCTTTCACTGAGGTCCGGGACGGATAGCTCCATGCAGTTCAAAGTGACCGCTCCGTCATCGCGGCGCTGCAGACGGCCCTTGACCACAACGATCAAGTCCTCAGCCAGGACCGAGGCGATGGGACCGTAAACCTGGCCGAAGAACATGACCTCCATGGAAGCGCCCAGGTCTTCGATTTCTGCTCGGGCATAGGCGTTTCCGCTGGCCTTGGCAATCCTGCGGCTCAGCGAGGTGATCATGCCCGCAATGGTGACTATCGCGCCGTCGTGCGGTCCGTCCTCGGCGATGATCGACGTAATGGACTGTTCAGCGTGCTGGCTGAGGACGCCCTCCAGCCCCTGCAAGGGATGGTCTGAAACGTAAAGGCCCAACATGTCCCGTTCGAAGGACAGCTTGTCCTTCTTCTCCCACTCGGGCAGATCCGGGATTTCGGTGGTCAGCGACGCCTCGGGCTCTTGGTCTTCAAAGCCCGCGAAGAGATCGAACTGGCCAATTGCCTCGTTGCGCTTGAGCGTGATCACAGAGTCGATGGCTTCTTCGTGGATCATCGCCAAAGCACGCCGATGGTGACCGAGTGAATCGAACGCTCCGGCTTTGATCAGCGATTCGATGGTGCGCTTGTTGCACACTACGGCGGGCACCTTGAGGAGGAAATCCTTGAAGGACGTGTACTTGCCCTCGGAAGTGCGCGCAGCCACCATTGCATCCACCACATTGACGCCGACATTGCGGATGGCGCCCATGCCGAAGCGGATGTCCGTTCCCACCGGGGTGAAGTTCAACGAGGATTCGTTGACGTCCGGCGGGAGGACAGTAATGCCCATTCGACGGCACTCGTTGAGGTAGATGGCGGATTTGTCCTTGTCATCACCCACGGACGTCAGCAAGGCAGCCATGTACTCCGGCGCGTAGTGCGCCTTCAAGTAGGCCGTCCAGTACGAGATAACGCCATATGCTGCCGAGTGGGCCTTGTTGAAGGCGTAGTCGGAGAACGGGAGCAGAATGTCCCACAGCGTCTTGACGGCGGCCATGGAGTAGCCGTTGTCCTGCATGCCTTGGGAGAAGCCGGCGAACTGCTTGTCCAGCTCGGACTTCTTCTTCTTACCCATGGCGCGGCGAAGGATGTCGGCCTGTCCAAGCGAGTAGCCGGCCAGCTTCTGGGCCACGGCCATGACCTGCTCCTGATACACGATCAGGCCAAAGGTGCCGCCCAGGATTTCCTTCAGCGGTTCTTCCAGCTCCGGGTGGATGGGAATGACTTCCTGGATCCCGTTTTTGCGCAGGGCGTAGTCGGTGTGGGCGTTGGCGCCCATGGGTCCAGGCCGGTACAGGGCAAGAACAGCGGAGATGTCTTCGAAGTTGTCAGGCTTCATGAGCTTGAGCAGGGACCGCATGGGACCGCCGTCGAGCTGGAACACGCCCAAGGTGTCACCGCGCGCCAGGAGCTCGTAGGACGCGGCGTCGTCGAGTTCCAGGTTCTCCAGATCCAGGTCGACGCCGCGGTTCATCTTGATGTTTTCCAGGGCATCCGAAATGATCGTCAGGTTTCGGAGACCCAGGAAGTCCATCTTGATCAGGCCGAGGCCTTCGGACGTCGGGTAATCGAACTGGGTGATGACCTGGCCGTCCTGGAAACGGCGCATGATGGGAATGACATCGATGATGGGGTCCGAGGACATGATGACGCCGGCCGCGTGAACACCCCACTGGCGTTTCAGTCCCTCGATGCCCAGGGCAGTCTCGAAGACCTTGGCGGCCTCCGGATCCGTGGCGATCAGCTGGCGGAAATCCCCGGCTTCGCTGTAACGCTTGGATTCCGGGTTCTGAATGTCCGCCAAGGGAATGTCCTTGGCCATAACGGCAGGAGGAAGTGCCTTGGTCAGCGTCTCACCCATGCTGAACGGGTAGCCCAGCACGCGCGAGGAGTCCTTGAGCGCCTGCTTGGTCTTGATGGTGCCGTACGTGACGATCATGGCCACACGCTCGTCGCCGTACTTCTTGGTGACGTAGTCAATCACCTCGGAGCGGCGGCGATCATCGAAATCGACGTCGAAGTCGGGCATGGAAACGCGGTCCGGGTTAAGGAAGCGTTCAAAGATCAGGCCGTGCTGCAGGGGGTCGAGGTCGGTGATGCGCATGGCGTACGCCACCATGGAGCCTGCACCGGATCCGCGGCCGGGACCTACACGGATGCCGTTGTTCTTGGCCCAGTTGATGAAGTCGGCAACCACCAGGAAGTACCCCGGGAATCCCATGGACGTGATGACGCCCAGCTCGTAGTCCGCCTGCTTCCGGACCTTGTCAGGAATGCCTTGGGGGTAGCGGTACTTCAGGCCGGTATCCACTTCCTTGACCAGCCAGGAGGTCTCGTCTTCCCCGGGAGGGCAAGGGAAGCGCGGCATGTAGTTGGCGCCGGTGTTGAAAGAAACTTCGCAGCGCTCGGCGATGAGCAGCGTGTTGTCGCAAGCTTCAGGGTGATCCCGGAACAGCTCCCGCATCTCCTGCGGCGACTTCAGGTAGTAGCCGCTGCCGGAGAACGCGAAGCGCGAACCGCCGTTGTCATACGTCGGCTCCAGGAGCGTGGAACCGGATTGGATGGCCAACAAGGCCTCGTGGGCCTTGGCATCATGTTCATGCGTGTAATGGAGGTCATTGGTGGCCACCAGCGGGAGGTTGAGCTCCTTGGCAAGGCGCAGAAGATCGCCCGTGACGCGCCGTTCAATGTCCAGCCCGTGATCCATCAGTTCGCAGAAGTAGTTCTCCGCGCCAAAAATATCGCGGAATTCAGCTGCGGCTTCCACAGCCTCACGGTAAAGACCGAGCCGCAACTTGGTCTGGACTTCCCCGGAAGGGCAACCTGTGGTGGCGATCAAGCCTTCGGAGTAGGTGTTGAGTAGTTCCCGGTCCAACCGCGGCCATTTACCAAAGACGGAGTCCAAGGAGGCGATGGATGAAGCCCTGAACAGGTTCCTCATGCCCACGTTGTTGTAACTCAGGAGGGTCATATGGGTATACGAGCCACCACCCGAGACGTCGTCCTTGCGCTGGCTTTCATCGCCCCAGCGCACGCGCTCCTTGTCCCCGCGGGCGGTACCAGGGGTTACGTAGGCTTCGACACCGATGATCGGTTTGATGCCCTTGTCCGTGGCCTTGCGCCAAAAGTCGAAAGCTCCGAACAAATATCCATGGTCCGTGGTGGCCAGGGCGGGCATCCCCAGGCGTTCGGTTTCATCGAACAACTCACCGAGCCGGGCAGCTCCATCCAGCATGGAGTATTCGGTGTGGGTGTGCAGATGGACGAACGAATCATTGCTGGAAGTCACCACGACAGTCTACCGTCCCGGGTCCGACAGAAGTCGGACCCGGGCAGTGAATTCTGTCTATGCGGAGCCTGTCGCGAGCAAATCCAGGGCGTACTGAAGGTCCGCCGGGTAGTCGCTGCTGACTTCAACCCAATCGCCTGTGCGGGGGTGGGTGAAGCCCAGCTGGCGGGCGTGCAACCATTGCCGGGTGAGGCCGAGGTTCGCAGCGAGACGAGGGTCTGCCCCATAGGTGAGATCTCCGGCACACGGATGCCGAAGCGCCGAGAAGTGGACTCGGATCTGATGCGTCCGGCCGGTCTCCAAATGGACTTCCACCAAGGTCGCTTTGCCAAAAGCTTCCAGGACCTCGTAATGGGTCACTGACGGCCGGCCGTCCTCAATGACGGCGAACCGCCAGTCATGGCCGGGGTGACGACCGATCGGCGCGTCAATAGTGCCCTCCAGCGGATCAGGCAGTCCCTGAACGACTGCGTGATAAACCTTCTCCACGGTACGTTCCTTGAACGCCCGCTTCAGGACCGTGTAGGCGTGCTCGGTCTTGGCCACGACCATCACGCCGGACGTACCGACGTCGAGCCTGTGAACGATTCCCGCCCGCTCAGGCGCCCCTGAGGTTGAAATCCGGTATCCGGCACCGGCGAGACCCCCCACTACAGTAGGGCCCACCCAGCCGGGCGAGGGATGGGCAGCAACCCCCACAGGCTTGTCGATGACAACGAATTCCTCGTCGTCCAGCAGGATCTTCAGGCCTTCCACAACTTCCTCCACGACTTCCAAGGGATCCGGACGCTCGGGAACCGTGACATCAATCAACGCGCCGGCAACGAGCTTTGCCGACTTACCCATTGCCACTCCGCCGCTTGTGACGTTTCCCTCGGAAATCAGCAGCGCAGCCGCGGAGCGCGAAATGTCCAGAAGCTGCGCCAGGCCTGCGTCAACGCGAACGCCGGCCAGCTCTTCGGGGACCACCACAGATTCACTCACCAGCAGGCTCCCCGGTAGTGCCGCCCGCAGGCTTCGCATCTTTGGCGGGCTTGGGTACTGCTACATGCCGCGTTCCATCCATGCCGACGCCCCGCAGCGTCAGGAGGCAAATAATAACGACGCCCGACACCACCGCCGAGTCGGCGATGTTGAAGATGGCGAAGTTCGGCAATTGGATAAAGTCCACCACATGCCCCATGGCGAAGGATGGCTCACGGAACAAACGGTCGGTTAAGTTGCCGAGAGCCCCTCCCAGCAACAGCCCCAAGGAAAGCGCCCACCAAGCAGAACCCAACTTTCGCAATTGGAAGAGGATCGCCACGGAAACAGCTGCCATGACGATCGTGAAGATCCATGTCACGTTCTCGCCGATGGAAAACGCCGCCCCGGAATTACGGATGTAGTACCAGTGCAGCAACGGAGGCAGCACAGGAATGCGCTCACCCTCTGTCATGGTGCTGGTCACCCAGAGCTTGGTGAGCTGATCAAAAACGTAGGCGAACACGGCGAAGCCGGCAAAGAGCCAGAGCATGGCAGGACGCCACTTACGGCGCTCAGCAGGCGCCGGTTGTGCGGCGTCAGCGGTGAAGTCGTCGGTCATAGTGCTTTCATTCGGGAAGCGTGGCGGGCTGCTGTCAGCTTTTGGCCGCTGTCAGTCTTTAACAGCGAAAGCCGGTGGCCGAGGAGTCCTCAGCCACCGGCTTTCAGAATACTTGCTAAACGTCTGCGGTTGCTTCGCCAACCTCAGGGGCAGCAACGGAACCACGGGCGTCGAGGTCGCGGAGCTGACCCTCGATGTAAGCCTTCAGGCGTGAACGGTAGTCGCGCTCGAAGCCGCGGAGCTGCTCAACCTTGCGCTCAAGAACGGAGCGCTGCTGCTCGAGGGCACCAAGGATCTTGCGGGACTTCTCCTGGGCGTCGTTGACGAGGCTGGAAGCCTCGATCTGAGCCTCGGCAATGATCTTTTCCTTCTGCTGCGCACCGTCTGAAACGTGCTTGTCGTGCATCTGCTGTGCCATGGCAAGCAGGCCTGCAGCAGACTCAGCGGAAGAGGTGACGCCGTTGCCGGCAGCGGGTGCCTTCGGAGCTGCGGCAGCGGCAGCAGCTTGCTCGGCTTCCTTCTTCTTGGCAGCTTCGGCAGCCTTGGCTTCGGCTTCCGCCTTCGCCTCTGCTTCCTTGTCGACCTTGACCGGGGCCGGAACCTTCTCGACGACCGGGGCTGCAGCAGTTGCAGCGGGAACAGCCGATCCGGCCTCGCCGAGCTTCTTGCGAAGTTCGTCGTTCTCCTGGTTCAAGCGGCGAAGTTCCACCACGATCTCGTCGAGGAAGTCATCGACCTCATCCTGGTCGTAGCCTTCGCGGAACTTGGTCGGCTGAAAGCGCTTGTTGACAACGTCTTCTGGCGTCAAAGCCATCTGGTCACCTCGTTGGTCTAGTTAGTCAGTAGGCCTTCCGGCCGTTCAAAACTACGGTACCTAAATATCATCTTGTTCCTCTAATTCAACACCATCGTGTTGATTTGGAGAATTTGCGGCCTATGGACCATCGGTGGCCCGGGTTCCGCGAAGCAGCTACGCCAGGCTGCTGGTCACTGCCATGGCAATGCTGACGGCAATAATCAGGATCAGGAAGCCCAAATCCAGCGATATTCCGCCCAGTTGAAGGGGTGGTATGAGTTTTCGGAGCCTGCCAAGCGGAGGATCCGTTACGGAGTACACCACATGGGCTGTAACCAACGCCACACCCCTTGGCCGCCACTGACGGGCGAACATCTGGACCCATTCGAAGATGAGTCGGATGATCAGGGCAATGAAGAACAGCAACAACACAATATAGATAAGGCCGAAAACAATGCCCACGAGTTAGCTCAGATCTCCCACTTGTTCCGGAATGCGGATCGGTCCCTACTATTGCAACACAGATGCCAGGCGGGGTGACCCGCCTGGCATCTGCAAAAAACTGTTATCAGCTCTGGTTGAAGAAACTGGCCTGCGTTTCGCTTGCCTTCTTGTCATCTCCGATGACCTCAACGTACGACGGCGACAACAGGAAGACTTTGTTGGTCACCCTCTCGATGCTGCCGTGCAGGCCAAAAACAAGGCCGGCAGAGAAGTCCACGAGTCGCTTGGCGTCGGCTTCGCCCATGTCAGTGACATTCATGATCACAGGAATGCCATCCCTGAAACTCTCACCGATGACCTTGGCATCGTTGTATGAACGCGGGTGAACGGTGGTGATCTGCCTCAGGCCCGAGGCATCTTCGCGGCTGGACGCCGCACGCTTGATGGGTGTCACGGGTGCGCGGTATTCCTCTTCGGCATCAACAGTGGGCATTTCACGGACAACTTCCCGGACGGGAGCAGGCGCACGGCGCTCTTCCCGTTCCTGTGCCTGGGGGCGTTCTTCATCGTGGTGCGTGGCGACGGACTGCTCAGATTCGTAGTGTTCATCGCCGTCGGCGAGCCCAAGATAGATCATTGTCTTGCGCAGAGCGCCAGCCATGGTGCACTCCTATCATTTCTGCAGTAGGCGGGCCGCCATGACTTGACATATTGGAACCCCGGCCCGTCATTCCAATACTTTGACGCTACCCCACGGCCGGACGGGAACCGAGAATATCGGAGCCAATTCTCAGGTGTGTCGCCCCGAACTTCACCGCTGCTTCCAGGTCCTGGCTCATCCCCGCAGAAATACCTGTTGCGGCGGGATGAACAGCGCAGAGCGCCTGGGAAATCCCGGCGAGCTTCTCAAACGCGGCGTTCGGATCAGCCCCCAGCGGCGCCACTGCCATCAGCCCGGCCAGCCGCAGCCCTTCAGCTGATTCTATTTTTCCTGCGAGGACCTCGACGCCGGAAGGGTTGGCACCGCCGCGGTGAGCGCCGGCATCGTCGTCCAAGCTGACCTGGATGAAGCAATCGAGGTCGCTCCGCCCCGTGGCATCCTTTTCACGGGCGATGGCCTTGGCCAAAGCGTCAACAACCGCCACGCGGTCGATGGACTGGACCGACGAGGCATACTTGGCCACGGACTTCGCCTTATTGCTCTGAAGCTGGCCAATGAAGTGCCACTTGACGTCAACATGTGTGAGCTCAGCACTCTTGGCGGCAGCTTCTTGGTCGCGGTTTTCGCCGACGTCCGTAACGCCGAGGGCGACCAAGCGACGGACGTCGGCCGCGGGATGGAACTTGGTGACCACAATCAGCCGCGGTGAATCAGTCCGCCCGGCAACGTGGACGGCAGATTCCATTCGTTGGCGGACGAGGCCGAGCCGATGAGCAAGCTCAGCGGTCCGGGCGTCGCCGCCCGAATCCTGCCCTTGTTCATTGTCATATCCAACGCTAGTCATGAGTCCACACCAAACCTGCGAATCGACCGGTTCGGGAGTCCCGCCGGTAGGAAAATAGGGAGTCGTTTTCGAGGGTGCATCCTCCGGAATACTCCACGGTGATGTGGAGTGCAGTCAACTGGGCCCGGACACCCGCCGGCAGGTCCAAGGCCGGCGTTCCCCACGAGGTGGAAGACCATGTTTCGGGAACTTTTGCTGCGACGTCGGCCCGCAGCTGTTCCGGGACCTCATAACAGGATCCGCAGATGGACGGACCGAGCCATGCGCTGATGCTGGCGGCTCCCCGGAGGCGCATTTCTTCGACGGTGGCAGGTACAACGGCAGAAGCGACACCGGGACGCCCGGCGTGGGCAGCAGCTAAGACGGGGTTGTCGTCGGCGTCACTCCCAACGAGCACAACCGGGACGCAATCAGCCACCATGACAGCCAGAGGCTGTGGTGGACGCGGGAATGTTGTGGACGCTTGCTTGCTGGACGATCCCCCGGCGGCGGAGACCATAGCGTCAGCAGTGGGTCCCGGACCGTGTCCTGCAATGAACTCAACGTGGTTGCCGTGGACCTGATCCATATATTGGAACTGCCCTGCAACGGGACCATTGGCGCTCAGGCCAATAGCCTGTTCCAACCGGAGACGACGGGCCATCACGTCCGAGGGATCGTCCCCCACATGGAGAGCCAGGTTCCCGGCGCCTGCATCCGTGAAGGCTACAGAAACGCCGGGCCGTACTTCATCTCGCCACCAAAACACCTGGTACTGACTCTCCGAACGTGGCTTACTTCAGGAAGTCGGGAACGTCGAGGTCGTCGGAGCGGCTGCCCGAAAGATCGGGTTCAACCACAGCCGGAAGGTCGACGTCGAAGCCGGAGTCCGCGGGCAGGGCGGAGGGACGCTGCTGGCCCCAGTTGCTCAACCCTGCTGCGCCGATGCCAGCCGTAGCGTGCTGCGGTGCGGCAGCGCTGGAAGGCGCGCTGCTCGGAGCAGCCGGGCGGTCCGAGGGCACAGGGTTCTGGGCCGGACGTGACTGGTCCATGGACGGCGAAGTTGCCTTGACGTCGTCGAAGCCTGCAGCAATGACAGTCACGCGTGCTTCGTCACCCAGGGCGTCGTCAATGACGGCACCGAAGATGATGTTTGCCTCGGGGTGGGCCACTTCCTGCACAAGGCGGGCAGCCTCGTTGATCTCGAACAGCCCAAGATCGGAGCCGCCCTGGATGGAAAGAAGGACACCGTGGGCACCGTCGATGGATGCTTCCAGGAGCGGGGAGGCGATGGCCAGCTCGGCAGCCTTGACAGCGCGGTCTTCGCCACGGGCGGAACCGATGCCCATGAGGGCCGATCCTGCGCCCTGCATGACGGATTTGACGTCAGCGAAGTCAAGGTTGATCAAGCCCGGGGTGGTAATGAGGTCCGTGATGCCCTGGACACCGGAAAGGAGCACCTGGTCCGCGGAGCGGAAGGCGTCCAGGACGGAGACGTTGCGATCACTGATGGACAGGAGGCGATCGTTGGGGATGACGATCAGGGTGTCGACTTCGTCGCGGAGGGCGTCAATGCCGGCCTCGGCAGAGCCTGCGCGGCGTCGGCCTTCGAAGGTGAACGGACGGGTTACGACGCCAATGGTCAGCGCACCGAGGGAGCGGGCGATGCGCGCGACCACGGGTGCGCCACCGGTTCCGGTGCCACCCCCCTCGCCTGCAGTAACGAAGACCATGTCAGCACCACGGAGAACTTCTTCGATCTCGTCGGCGTGGTCTTCTGCTGCCTGCTTGCCGACCTCCGGGTTTGCCCCGGCACCGAGGCCGCGGGTGAGTTCACGTCCGACGTCGAGCTTGACGTCGGCGTCGCTCATGAGCAGCGCCTGCGCGTCGGTGTTGATGGCGATGAACTCCACGCCCCGAAGGCCGACCTCGATCATGCGGTTGACTGCGTTCACGCCACCGCCGCCGATGCCGACGACCTTGATGACGGCCAAGTAATTCTGCGGTGCTGCCACGTTTCGTGCCCCTTGCTTGTGTCCTATAGCGAAACTGATCGAGTCCAACTTGAATCCTTGGACCTTAACCCTCTAGTTGAAGGTTATAGTTATGTCAAGTAACTCTACTGCGACGGTATTTCCTCTGGTTGCCACATGCAATCTCCGCTTGCGCGTGTCGTGTGATTGTCGCGAAATAAGGCCACCGCCGGCCGCAGGTTACGTTCTCATTTGCTGCTTATTTTGTGAATGGATGCCGGGGAACACTGACGTCGTAGATACTGACGGGAACCTTGGGGTCCGCCGGCATCCGCAGGAGCGCTTCAAGTGCCTTCGACTTCAGTTCCCTGTCCTCGGCATTGCCCCACACTACCGTCTTTCCGTCCACCAGCTTCAGCTCAACAGCATCGGCTGATGCTGCAGAGGCCGTGGACATCCTGGCCAGGATATCGGCGGGCAAGGTGTCCAGCACGGCAGCAATAGCCTTGAACAACTCCGTGTTGGTTGTGCCAACTCCAGCGTCGATCAACGGAAGTGCAACCGCCGACAAGTCCTTCGTTGCACCGAGCTGCACACCGTCCACGTCCACCATGACGTAGGAGTCCCCCTGCTTCAGCAGTGCCACCGGGACGCGTTCGTTCACGTGCACCAGCAACTCCGACGGCGGCCGCGCTTCCATGGTGGCCGAACGGACCTGGACCAACGGTTTCAGGAGCTCGTTGATTTCCTGCTCGCTGAGCTGCGGGAGGGGCTTTCCTTCGAGGCCGGACAGTGCTTTCTGCACCGCGTCCGGCGTCAGCAACGTCGTGCCATCCACAGTGATGGTCCGGACTGCGAGCACGGGCGAAAATATTGCCCCTGCAATCAAAGCACCGACCACAACGGCCACAATGGAAAGCGTCCAGAGCACGAGTCGCCGCTGGCGGCGCTTCTTCGGCTCAGGAAAGGCAATGACATTGTCCGCCGGCAAGGTCTTGCCGTCTTTGGCGGGCCCGCCAGCGGCCTTGGAACCACCGCCTGCGGATTTGGCAGCGGTTGCCTGCTTCTCCGGGGCCTTCGCTTCCGGTTCAACGGAACGCTGTGCACTGATGACCTCCGCGGACTCACCCCGGGGACGGCCAGCCTTGCTTTGGCGAGGCGCCGTAGCCGGTTTGAAGGTCGGCTTGCGGGTGCTAGCCACCCAACGCCTCCACAATCAACGGCCCGTAGGCAGTGACATCTCCCGCGCCCACCGTCAGGACCACATCGCCTTCGCTTGCAACGGCTGCCACGGCGTCAACGGCTTCATCCGCGGAAACCAGCCGTCCGTTCACCAGATGCTCGGTGATCAGCGTGCTTGTCACACCAGGGATGGGGTCCTCGCGGGCTGGATAGATGTCCAGGACCATGGCGGTGTCTGCCAGGTCCAGGGCGGCCGCGAACTCCTGGGAGAACTCACGGGTGCGGGAAAACAGATGCGGCTGGAAGAGGACGTGCACTTTGTTTCCGGCGGCCACGGAACGGGCTGCAGACAAAGCTGCGCGGACCTCAGTGGGGTGGTGGGCGTAGTCGTCATACACGCGCACTCCCCTGCCAATGCCCTTGAGCTCAAAGCGCCGGGACGCGCCCGTGAAGTGGCCCAGTGCCGCCGCTGCAGCACCCGGTTCCACACCGAGTTCGACGGCGACGGCGAACGCAGCTGCCGCGTTCAGGGCATTGTGCCGCCCCGGTACCTGAAGTTCGAGTTTGTTGACGTCACCGTTATAGGCCACCGACACGTTGCCCGGGCCGTCATCGTGAAGCCGGACGTTAGCGTCGTCGGATGTGCCGTACGTCAGCACCCGTGTGGTCCCCTGGGCCGCTGTGCGCTCCGCCAAGGCACGGGCACCGGGGTCGTCGGCACATGCCAGTAGGACGCCATCGGCAGGCAGCAGGGCCGCAAAGGCATCGAAGGAAGCGAAGACGGCTTCCGGCGTCCCATAGTGGTCCAAATGGTCGGCCTCGACGTTGGTGACCACGGCAATCAAGGGCCGGTAGTTGAGGAATGAACCATCCGATTCGTCGGCCTCTGCCACAAAAATGTCGGATGCCCCATGTGCCGCGTTAACGCCAAGTGCCGGCACGTTCGCGCCGATGGCGAAGGAGGGATCCAAACCGGCTTCCTTGAGCAGGACGGCAACCATGGAGGTGGTAGTGGATTTGCCGTGGGTACCCGCCACGGTTACCACCCGGTGGCCGGCCATGGTGGCGGCCAGCGCTTCGGACCGGTGCAACACGGGCAGACCGGCATCACGCGCCGCCACCAGCTCCGGATTATCCGCACGGATGGCTGAGCCGGCCACGATTGTCTGGGCGTCTCCCAGGTTTCCGGCGTCATAGCCCACGGCGATGCGCGCACCTGCCAGGGAAAGGTCCCGCATGACCGGCAAATCCTTGACATCCGTACCACTGACCGGAACACCCCGTGACACCATGATGCGTGCGACGGCGGACATCCCCACTCCCCCGATGCCGATGAAGTGAACGCGTCCGAGGGACTCTAGGCGGGCGATAGTGGTGGTCATTCGGATACCGCTTCCAAGACAAGATCAGCCATGCGCTGATCGGCGTTTCTGATACCGAGGGCCTCGGATTTACGGGCCATGTCGTTGAGCCTGCTGCTATCTGTCAGAAGCGGAATCAATTCGCTTCGCAGCCATTCCGGACTGAGGTCCTTGTCATCCACCATCATGGCGCCGCCGGCGGCAACCAAGGGAGCAGCATTGAGTGCCTGCTCTCCGTTGCCGATGGGCAAGGGCACGAATACTGCGGGAACTCCCACTGCCGCTACTTCGCTGACTGTTCCGGCGCCGGCACGGGCCAGAAGGACATCCGCAGCGGCATAGACGTTCTCCATCCCGTCTACGTACTCAACCTGCCGATAGCCGTCGGCGGCGAGAAGTCCGCCGTCGTCATTCTTGACGGCTTTGCCGACGCCTGTGATGTGGAGCGTCTGCACACCGGCAGCCGCAAGCGCCGGAAGGGCGGCCGTGATGGCACGGTTGATGCTTAACGCCCCTGACGAGCCGCCGGTGACGATCAGCGCAGGGCGGCGGCCATCCAATCCAAGCGCCGCCTTTGCGGCAGGAGCAGCAACAGTCCTGTGAAGTTGCGAGATGGCCCGGCGCATCGGCATGCCTACGTGGCGTGCACCCCTCAACCGGGTACCGGCAAATGCCACGGCAACATGGTTGCTGAACCGGGCGCCGACCCGGTTGGCCAGGCCGGCCTTCATATTGGCCTCATGGATGACGATGGGAATCCTGAGCTTCCTGGCAGCAAGGTACATCGGTGTGCAGACGTACCCGCCCACACCCACCAGAACGTCCGCGCGGGATTCCTCCAGGATGCGCCGGGCCTGCCGAACCGCCCCGCTCAAACGGGCGGGCAGCTTCACGAGGTCCGCTGAGGGCCTGCGCGGAAACGGGACCCGGTCGATCGTGGCAAGTTCGTACCCGGCGGCGGGGACGAGGCGGGTTTCCATGCCCGACGGCGTGCCAACAGCAAGGATGGCGGCCTCCGGACGCTTGTCCCTGATGGCATCGGCAATGGCCAGCAACGGGCTGACGTGACCGGCAGTTCCGCCGCCGGCCAGGACGACGGACAAGGGCTTGGATGCGTTGGCGGAATCAAAAGTCATGAAGTGCTAGGTACGCTTTCGTGCGGTCTTGGACATGAGTCGCGGCAGGAAACCTGAACGCTGCTGCGCTGGCAGTTGGCCGCGGGCCAAAGACAACACTACGCCCACGCCACAAAGGGACATGATCAGCGCGGAGCCGCCGTATGAGATGAAAGGAAGCGGCACACCCACCACGGGAAGGAGTTGGGTCACTACGGCCATGTTCATGCTTGCCTGGCCGAGCAGCCACACCATGATTCCACCCGCAAGGGTGCGCTGGAACGGATCGGTCTGCCTGACCACAACACGGAAGATGGCAATACCCAGAATCGCAAACAGGACCAGGACCACAATGGTCCCCACGAGGCCGAGTTCCTCGCCAATAATGGCGAAAATGAAGTCGTTGTGGGCTTCCGGCAACCAGTTGTATTTCTGCCGGCTTTGTCCAAGGCCCAACCCGGTCCAGCTCCCCTGCGCAAGGCCGTACATGCCGTTGGTGGATTGGAAATCGAAGTCGAACTGCTCGGTGCACTGCTGGGACGCCGTTCCCAACCACGACGTGATGCGGCAGATCCTGTTGGAGCTGCTGATGGTGCCCAGGACGGCACCGACTGCACCCACTGCGCCGGCGATGGCCAGCATGCGGCCCGGTACCCCGGCGAAGTAGAGCCCGGCAGCGGTGATCGCCGCAATGACGATGACAGTTCCGAGGTCGTTCCCCAACATCACCAACGCAATCACCAAGCCTGCGCCTGGAACAACTGGAATGATGACGTGCATCCAGCGGTGGAGGAGCTTCTGCTTGCGTGCGAGAACAGCTGCGATCCAGACGCAGAGGATCAGCTTGGCCATCTCGGAAGGCTGCAGGGTGACGCCGCCGATGTCGATCCAGTTCTTGTTGCCGTTAACGGTGTTGCCCATGACCTGCACCAAGGCCAGCAGGACAATGACTGCCCCCAGCGCCCACCACGACAATTTCTTCATCCAGTTCACGTTGGTCCGTGAGATGACATACATCGCAATGAGTCCAACGACGCCGAAGACGGCCTGCTTAAGGGCATCGGCGTAAGGCGACTTGCCCTCGGAGATGGCTTCGACGCTGGACGCGGACAGCACCATCATGATGCCTATCGCCGTCAACGCGAGGGCACAGCCGAGGATCAGGTAATACGTGGAGCTGTTGGGGGCTTTGCCCTTGCCTTCAAGGCTCTCCCAGAAGCTGCGCGCGTGTCCGCGGAGCCCCTTGGGCCGGCTGTCGTCAACAGACGCGGCCTTGGACTTCCCGTCCCGGGGTTCGTTGCCGCGGGTGCGGGTGGGCGTGCTGACCATTGTTACTCCTCGGTGGTCGGTGCCTGCCCTTCCACAAGCTCGCGAACTGCCAGGACGAAAGCGTCGCCACGGTGAGCGTAGGAAGAGAACTGATCCATGGATGCAGCCGCCGGTGCCATCAGGACGGTATCGCCGGGCGTTGCCACTCCGGCCGCCGATGCCACGGCCTGGGCCATGATGGCCTCACCGTAGATTGGCGAAGCGGCGTCTGAGGCTGCGGTCTGCACTCCTTCAGTGTCGCCCTTGGGAGGCGCTATCACGGGGACATCCGGCGCGTGTCGTTGGAGGGCCCCCTCCAACGCCTCCGTGTCGGTTCCGATGAGTACAACGGCTTTCAACCGGGGTGCGTGCTCTTTGACGAGGTCGTCATAGTTGACGCCCTTGGAGAGGCCGCCGGCAATCCAGACAACCTGCTGGAAAGCCGAGAGGGCTGCGGATGCTGCGTGCGGATTGGTTGCCTTGGAGTCGTTGATCCACAGGACGTCGTTGTGGTTGGCCACCAGCTGGATGCGGTGGGCACCCGGAAGATAGTTGACCAGGCCCTGTTTCACCGCTGCCGGATCAATTCCGTAGGCCCGGACGAGGGCAGCCGCTGCGAGGGCGTTGGCCACCATGTGGCGGGGCGCCACCGGACCAAGATCGGACATCGCAGCAAGTTCCGCCGCGGAGTCCTTGCGCTCAGCTATGAAGGCCCGGTCAACAAGCAGGCCGTCCACCACACCCAGCATGCTCACAGCCGGTGTATTGGTGGTGAAACCGATGGCGCGGCATCCTTCCACGACGTCGGCGTTCTCTACCATTCGTTCGGTTTCGATTTGATCCGCGTTATAGACGGCGGCCTTCTGCGTGTTCTCGTACACCTTTGCTTTGTCCGCGAGGTACGAGGCGTACGAGCCGTGCCAATCGACGTGGTCCTCGGCAACGTTCAGGCAAACACTGGCCACTGGAGACAACGAGTGGCTCCAGTGCAGCTGGAAGCTGGAGAGCTCAACGGCGAAAGCGTCGTAGTCCACGGGATCCCGGAGCGCGTCAAGGATAGGAGTGCCGACGTTTCCCACTGCAATCGACTTAAGTCCGGCTGCCTGCAGCATGGATTCAGCCATGCCCACCGTGGTGGTCTTGCCGTTGGTGCCGGTGATCGTCAGCCAGTCCGCCGTCTTGCGTCCTGCCCGCTCCCTAAGACGCCAAGCGAGCTCCACGTCGCCCCAGACAGCGATGTGCTTCCGCTTCGCCGCGGCAAGCAGGGCTTGGTCGGGGCGCCACCCCGGCGAGGTCACCACAAGCTCGGGCAATCGTCCGTCGATCAATGGGAGTGCCGTAACGGCTTCCTCCCCCAACAGCACATCAACGGCCCCCACAATTTTCAGGGTGTCGGCTTGGGCTTCGGCCTTTGCACTGGTGGCGGCGTCAACCACCACTACCTTTGCGCCAAGTTCGATCAGGGTGTCGGCAGCTGAGAAGCCGGAGACGCCAATGCCTGTCACCACGACGCGCAGACCGGCCCAGTCAGCATCCCAGCTAGTGAGTTCGTTGAGCCTGTCTGCGTTCGACGGCGTCGTATCCGGGTTTTCGTTCACAGCAGCACCACCCATTCAGCATAGAAAATTCCAAGGCCGGCAGCCACGAAGAGCCCTGCGAGGATCCAGAACCGGACCACGACGGTAACTTCATCCCAGCCCTTCAATTCAAAGTGATGCTGTAGCGGTGCCATCTTGAAAACGCGCTTTCCGCCGCTGAGCTTGAAGAAGCCCACTTGGATGATGACGGAGAGCGTGATCAGCACAAAAAGGCCACCGATGAAGGCGAGCAGGAGTTCGGTGCGTGACAGGATGGCGAACGCCGCAACGGCACCACCAATGGCCAGGGAACCTGTGTCACCCATGAAGATCTTGGCGGGTGAAGTATTCCACCACAGGAATCCCACCAGGGCAGCACTGAGGATAGCCGCCAGCAGGGCAAGGTCCATGGGGTCGCGTACCTGGTAGCAACCGCTGCCGGCTTCCCGTGGTGAGCCGCAGGCCTGGTTGTTCTGCCAGATCCCCATGATGGTGTAGGCGCCAAAGACCATGATGGATGCTCCAGCAGCCAATCCATCCAGGCCATCAGTCAAGTTCACGCCGTTGGTAGCCGCTGTGATGATCAAGTTGGACCAGAGCACGAACAGGATGGCACCGACCACCGTGCCGCCGAAGGCAAGGTCCAACCAGGGGATATCCCGCACCAGGGAAATCTGGGTCGATGCGGGACGCAGGCCGTCCTCATTGGGGAACTGGAGAACCAGGACCGCGAAGATGATGCCAACGGCAGCTTGGAGGATCAGCTTGGCGCGTGCATTGAGGCCGAGGCTGCGCTTGTTGGAGATCTTGATGAAGTCATCGAGGAAGCCCACAAAGCCCATGCCGACCATGAGGAACAGCAGAAGCAGCCCGGATGCGGACGGCCCCGCAGAGTTCGGATTCATCATCCACATGATCAGGTGTGTCACGAAGTAACTGATGAGCACCGCGGCCACCACCACGGTTCCGCCCATAGTGGGGGTGCCGCGCTTCGTGTGGTGGGAAGTGGGTCCGTCGTCACGGATGAATTGTCCGTAGCTCTTGGCCACCAGGAACCTGATGAAAAGGGGCGTCCCTATCAGGGCCACCAGAAGGGCGACGCCGGCGCCGATCAAAAGTGCAATCACAGCAGCTCGTTCCCTTCGCTTGCGGCAGCTTCGGCCGCGTTGTCTCCGGTGGGCTCGGCCCGTGGAGGTAATGCTATCTGATCACCCAAATGCCGTAGTCCCACGCCGTTGGAGGACTTGAAGAGCACCAGGTCTCCGGGTTTCAGCTCATTTTGAAGCAGCTCATAGGCTTCTTCCACAGTCTCCGTGAACGAACACTCGTCACCCCAGGAACCTTCCTGGATGGCGGAGATGTAGAGGGCACGGGCTTCGTGTCCCACTACCACCAGCCTGGAAATGTTCAGCCGCACCACCTGGGTACCTACGGCGGTGTGCTCGCGGATGGAGTCTTCCCCCAGCTCGAGCATCGCGCCAAGAACGGCCCACGTCCTTCTGCCTTGTCCAAGGTCAGCCAGCGTTCGCAGGGCAGCCCGCATCGATTCCGGGTTGGCGTTGTAAGCGTCGTTGATGATGGTGACGCCGTCTTCACGTTCAGTTCGCTCCATCCGCCAGCGGCTGGCCGCCGATTGAGAGCTGAGCGAGGAGGCAATGTCAGCGGCCGGGATGCCAGCGGCGAACGCGGCTGCGGCTGCTGCCAACAGATTGGTGACGTGGTGGCCACCGATCAGGCGGCTTCGCACCTCAACGGACGGGCCGCCGTCGGGCAGCACCAGATTAAACTCAGGAAAGCCTTGCTCGTTGACCACAACATTGCGGGCTTCCACCTCTTCGGTGGTAGCCGGCGAAGCCGTGAAGCCCAGAACCTTTGCTTGGGTCCGGGTGCGCATGGCAGCAACCCGGCCATCATCGAGGTTGATCACGGCTGTACCGTTCTCGCCAAGGGCTTCCACGAGTTCGCCTTTGGTCTTGGCGATGTTCTCCACACCACCGAACTCGCCGGCGTGAGCCGTACCGACCACCAGGACCACGCCGATGTCCGGTTTGACCATCTCTGCCAGGTATTTGATGTGGCCCAGACCGGTAGCACCCATCTCGATCACCAGGAAGCGGGTATTGGCGTCAGCGGCAAATACCGTCAGCGGGACGCCCACCTCGCCGTTGTAGGAACCCTGGGGAGCCACAGTGGCTCCGGCGGTGGACAGCACACCGGCAAGGAGATCCTTGGTGGTGGTTTTGCCAGCTGATCCTGTGATGCCAATGACCGTAAAGTCCTCGCCGCGGCTCTGCCGCTCAGCACGGATGCGGCGGACGGCTTCCGCGGCCAACACGCCCATGGCCAGGACAGCATCCTCAACTACGACGGCGGGATAGGGGCGGCCGTCGGCATCGGTCACTTCGCGTTCGCCGAGAACCAGAACGGCGCCTCGTTCGAAAGCGGCGTTAACGAAGTCGTGGCCATCGGCGTGTTCGCCGGGCTTGGCCACGTACAGCGATCCGGGCGTCGCTTCCCGTGAATCAGTGACGACGGAAGTGGGCACGATGTCCGGAGCTCCGGTCAATCGGCCATGGGTGAGGTCGGCGATCTCCGCCGCAGTAAGTGCAATCATCTCGGTTTAGGACTCTATCCGCTGGTCCGCTGAAACGCTGAATCCCTTGGATGTCAAGGCGGCCCGCAACTCCACCCTGTCGTCCAGGGCAAGATTCACTCCCTTGACCTCTTGCCACACCTCGTGGCCGCGCCCGGCGATGAGAATAGTGTCCTTGCTGGTTGCCATGTCCACGGCCAGTTTGATGGCTGCATCCCTCGGGTAGGACTCGATGATTTCGCTGTTCAGGTTTTCCGAGTCCCGGGCGGCGTGGGCACCCTGCAGGACCTCGGCCCGGATCGCTGCTGCGTCCTCGTCGTGGGGATCGTCATCGCTGATGATCACGATGTCGGCAAGGCGGGCAGCGATGGCCCCCATTGTGGGCCGCTTACCCTGGTCGCGCTGACCCGTTGCCCCGAAGACCACGATCACACGGGATCCCTCGAGGGGTGAACGGACGGCTTCCAGGGCACGGGACAAAGCGTCCGGATTGTGGGCAAAATCAACAACGGAGGCCGGCTCTGCAGAGACCAGCTGCATACGTCCGGGCACTGCCACAGTGAAAGGATCGTGCGAATCCAAGGCAGCCTGGAGGGCGTTTTCATCCACACCGGATGTCAGGATCATGACCGTGGCCAGGGCTGCATTTGCCACATTGAAATCTCCCGGCAAGCCGGTGTGGACGCGCAGGGTTCGTCCGTCGGCGTGCCTGAGTTCGAATTCCGAGCCCAGGCCGCGCGCCGTGATGGACACAACGTTCCAGTCGGCCTTGACGCTTCCGCCGGCGAGGGGCTTGGTCGCGAGGGTGGTGACCGGAATGTCGGCCATCTCCGCCAGCTTGCGCCCCCAGGCGTCGTCCACCGTGACCACAGCGTGCCTGGCCCTGCCTGCAGTGAAAAGTTCAGCCTTGGTTCGGAAGTACTCGTCCATGCTGCCGTGCAGGTCCAGGTGGTCCTGGGTGAGATTGGTGAAACCTGCGACGTCGAACATCACCCCGTCCACGCGGTGGTAGGAGATTGCGTGGGACGAAACCTCCATGGATGCCGCGTCCAGGCCCCGTTCCCGCATCAGGGCCAGCAGTGCGTGGACATCGGTGGATTCGGGTGTCGTCAGGAGGCTGGGGATCGGCTCCCCGCCTGCAACGATTTCAATGGTTCCAATGAGGCCGGGCTTCTTACCCAAGGCGCGCAACAAAGAGTTGATGAAGTAGGTGGTGGTGGTCTTCCCATTGGTGCCTGTGACACCGAACAGCGTCGGGAAGCCGCTATCCGCAGGCTGGCTGCGGTATATCAGTGCTGCTAAGCGCCCGACGGCGGTCCGCGGCTCCTGGACGATAAGTACCGGCACGGGCTGCTCGCCCGCAAGCGCAAGCTGGCGCGCCCCGGCGTCGTCCGTGACCACCGCAACCGCCCCGGCCTCGACTGCCTGCGGTACGAAGTCGGCACCGTGGCGGGAAGCTCCGGGCAGGGCCATGTAGAGGTCGCCTGCTTCGACCGCCCTGGAGTTGAGGGTTATGCCTGTCACTCCCCTGTCCCGGCTGGCATCCGGAGCGGCGACGCCCAGTGCGTCCGCGATGACTGCCAACGGCACTGCCGCCACGGATGCGGGACGAAAGCCGGTCTGGCCGGCATCCGGCGTAGTGGCGCTGATAGCTGCCTCATTGTGCTCTGACACGTGGTTCTCCGTTGGTGCTCGTGGAACGACCGGCTTGGGGCCAGCGGCGCCCGGGCCGTTAGTGGTGGATCGATTTTTGGCCGAAACAGACGCCCAAAAAGCTTACTTGACGAACTGGGGCAACCGCGCGGGCGTTCCGGTAGACGGGGCCACGTTGTAGGTCCGGAGGACCTGCGCCATCACGGAACGGAAAACGGGTCCGTTCGTGACTCCATAGATGTTTCCCTTGGGGCGCTGAAGGACCACTTCAACGATGAACCTGGGGTCATCCATGGGTGCCATGCCCACCATCGAGGCTGTGAAGCCGTCGAATCCCGGCAGTCCGTCCTCGCGGGGAGCTTGGGACGTTCCTGTCTTGGCGCCGACGCGGTAGCCGTCAATGGCTGCATCCTTGATCTGCCCCTCGGTTACGGCGCTTTCCAGGATGTCCCGTACCTGCTGGGCTGTTTCCTTGGACACCACTTGGCGGGAGTCCTTGGCGGGAACCTTTTGCTCCTCGCCCTCCGGGGTGATGTAGCTGTCAATGAGCCTGGGCTGCAGCATCACGCCATCGTTGGCAATGCTTTGGAAGGCGCGAACGGTCTGGAGTGTCGATTGGGACACGCCCTGCCCGAACAGCACGGTGTATTGCTGACGGTCGTCCCACTGCTCGGGCTTGGCCAGGATGCCTGTTGCTTCCGCGGGAAGGCCGATGTCCGTCTGTTCGCCGATGCCGAATTTCTTCAACCAGTCGTATCGTTGTTCCTTGGTGAGCCGGCTGCCCGCCATCACCGTTCCGGTGTTCATGGACCAGCCGAGGATACCGGCCAGGGTGCGCTCTTCAGTGCCGTGCTCGAAGGCGTCGGTGAACGTCTGCCCATCGATGGTGTAGGCCGCGGGGGTAGTGAAGTGGTCCAGGGGAAATGACTTCCCCTCCTCAATTACGGCTGCGGCGGTGATCATCTTCTGCACGGAACCGGGCTCGTAGGCGGCCGTCACCGACCTGACGCCGCGATCCTTGGCATCAACCTTCCCGGGGTCATTGGGGTCCGGCGAATTGGTATCAGCCAAGGCAATGAGATTGCCCGTCTTGGTATCGATCACAATGATGGAACCCCACTCGGCGTTCATCTTGTTGACTTGGCTTTGGATTGCCTGCTGCGCAAAATACTGGATGTCGGTGTTGATGGTCAGCTTGACGTCGCTTCCATCAACAGCCGGGGTGAGTTCATCTGTTGCCACCGGAATCCTGAGTCCATCAGCGCCGATCTCAAAGACGCGTTTACCCTCAACACCACGAAGAATCTCGTCCTGGGTTTGTTCGATGCCCGCCTGCCCGTTGGTTCCATCCTTGAGGAAACCAACCACGCCGCCGGCAACGCTGCCGTTCGGATAAACGCGCTTGCTGACACCCTCCGCACTAAGGCCCGGGATATAGAGTTTGGAAATCCGGTCTTCCAGTTCCGGTTTGACGTCCTTTGCCACCATGAAGTACTGCTTATCCCCGGTCAAAGACTCACGGATAGTACTTTCATCCGCTCCCAGAAGCCCGGCCAGGTCAGAGATCCCCTGATCACGGGTGATCTCGTCCAGTTTCTCGGTCTTCTCATTGAAGCGGTGGAAAGTTTCCGTGCTCGTATTCACCGTCTGGTCCACCACGATGTTGTACCGGATCACGCTGCTGGCCAGCACCGTCCCGTTTGCATCCACAATCTGCCCCCGCTCGGCAGGGAGCACTTGCGGAGTGAGGCGGCTCGCCAAGGCAGCTTCAGCCATCCCGCCCATATCCAGGCCTTGAACCATGAACAGCTTGCCACCCACCACCAGGAGCAAGGTCAGCATGATGCCGAGGCCAACGCGCAACCGCTTTCTTGCCGCCGGCGTTTTCGTTCTTTTCGATGTGCCGGGGTTCTTTGCCACGTTGATTCCTTGCTGCTGGCCTAGCTTCGGTGGACTGACGGTCTACTGCCCTGGTGCCTTCTGCTGGGGGGCCGGTACCGATCCCCCGTGGAGCTCTACCGGCGGTGTCGCTGCCGGAGACGCCGGGGTAGCCGCCGGCGATGGGGGCGTTGCGGCCGGGGTCGTCGGAGTTGCATCCGTCTTGCGGCTTTCCAGCGGGTCTTTGGTAGTTACCGATGGAACCACGTCAATCAAACCCTCAACAGCCGGAGCAGCAAGCAGGGCTCCGGGATTATCTCCCTTAACCGCCGGTGATGCCTTACCGGTCACAGACATGGTGTTCAGATCGATTTGGCCTTTAACTGTGGAAGCAACCATTCCCAATTCTGCAGCCTTGGCAGCGAGGTTCTGCGGAGCTTCGAAGTTCTGCTTCTTCTGCGTCAGGTCCTGGTTCTCTTTGTTCAGCGTGGCAGCTTCGGCTTTCAACTGCACCAACTGGTACTGCGCTGTGGACACGGAGATGTTCAGCACCAGGACAGTCAGGAGCGCGGCTGCCATCGCCACGAAGCACAGGACCACAAACGGCGTCCTTCGCTTTCCCGGTGCACTGCGTACCACTGATAGAGGAGTGCGTGCCTTGCGGGCAGTGTCGGGCTTCCCCGCCGGGACCGGAAGCGCACGTGCAGTGCTGCCCACCGTGGAGGGCAAGGTCTTCGCTGCGGCGTTGCTCATGCGTCTCTCCTCTGTTTGATACGCTCCACTGCCCTCAACCGGGCAGACGCCGCGCGGGGGTTCTCAGCGATTTCTGCTGCTGTAGGCACTTCCGTGCCCTTGGTGATGGTCTTCAATTCGGGTTTGTGTTCTTCAAGCTCAACCGGGAAACCGAGTGGTGCCGACGATTTGGAACCTGACTGGAAGACGGACTTCACGATCTTGTCCTCAAGGGAGTGATAGGACATGACCACTATCCGACCACCCATGGCCGTCGCGGCCACCGCTGCCGGAACTGCCCGTTCCAACACATCGAGTTCTTCGTTGACCTCGATCCTCAGAGCCTGGAACGTGCGTTTGGCCGGATGACCGCCACTCTTCGCTGCAGCGGCGGGGACAACGCTGCGGATCTGCTCCACAAGTTCCCCAGTGGTGGCGAAAGGCTTCTCCGCGCGAGCGTTGACGATCCGGTTGGCTATCCGCCCGGCGAACTTCTCCTCGCCCCATTTCCTGATGATGCGCACCAGTTCGTCTTCGCTGTAGTTGTTGACCACATCAGCTGCCGTTTGGCCACGGCTGGTATCCATCCGCATGTCCAGGGGAGCGTCGTAGGAGTATGCGAATCCACGCTCACGCTCATCCAACTGCAGGGACGAGACCCCAAGGTCCATGAGGATGCCATGAACTTCCGGTATGCCCAGGTCCAGCAGGACGTCCTCAATCTCGTCGTACACCGCGTGGACAAGATCGGTACGGTCAGAAAAGGGCTCCAAGCGGGCTCCGGCCAAGGCCAGGGCTTCCTCGTCGCGGTCGATGCCAACCAAGTGGAGGTCAGGGAAGCGCTGCAGCATGGCCTCTGAGTGGCCCCCCATGCCAAGGGTTGCATCGATGGCGACAGGTCGTTCCCCGCGTTTCCTGGCGGCCTCAAACCCCGGAGCAAGCAAGTTGATGCAGCGGTCTTTCAGGACGGGCACGTGGCGCTCCGATGTGGGCTTTGCCGCGTCCTGCTCTTCCACGCTGCCTCCTCTTTCCTCAATCGCTTGCATGCTGATTCTTGAATCGGATCCCCATCCGCGCCTATCGTTCGGCCGGCCTGGCTCAGGGGAAGGTGAGCCAGGAAGACAGTTCGATGGGCGGCTGGAGATCCCATTCAAGAAGCTGGACTACGGCTTCCTCCAACCGGGGTCAGATGAACCCGGGCAGATTGTCGTCATCCGTTTCCGAGAAGGCTGCTTCCTTCTCGTTGAGGTACTCGTTCCAAGCGTCGGCATCCCAGATCTCCGCCCGGGTACCGGCGCCGATGACGGCCAGTTCCCGACCAAGCCCTGCGTATGTCCGGAGCGCCGGCGGAATCGTCACGCGCCCCTGCTTGTCAGGTACCTCATCAGAGGCTCCAGACAGGAAAACCCGAATGTAGTCACGCGCCTGCTTGGAAGACAGTGGCGCCTCCCGCATTGACTCGTGAATGCGCTCGAATTCTTTTTGGCTGAAGACGTAGATGCAACGTTCCTGGCCCCTGGTGAGAACCAATCCATCGGCAAGTTCCTCACGAAACTTAGCGGGGAGGATGATCCGGCCCTTTTCATCAAGACGCGGCGAGTGAGTACCCAGAAACACTGGCCCACCGCCCCTCAATCAAGGTGCCCGCACATACCCAACACTGCCACTACCCTCTTATGCACTCCACTTTACTCCACAACGCACCACAGTCAACGCAATCGATGGCGTTTCTCCACCACTTTGAGAATCGTCGGGCCCGAAGTCACGCGGATTTTAGGGCAGTGGAAGAAAGTGGAGGGCCCAATGCAGAAGGCAGGGCAGGCCGCTTTAGGATCCCGAAATTCGTGCCCCGGATCGGGCGATGCCAGGCCATGTTCAGGGCAGAGGGGTGAAAAGTGGAGAAAAGGGTGGGAAGTGGAGCGGCCGCTCCCCCACCAGAGGACGAGTCCTTAAACGCGAAAAGACCCGCAGTGCGGGTCTTTCGTTATCCCCTGTGGAAAATTAGGGGCGTGTTTGATTCAGGAGTGGCCGCGGGTGACGGCTGAGAGCCCGGAAGGGTCAGTCAGTTGTCGTCGCGACGCCGTTCGTCCCAACGTTCTTCCAAGCTGCTCATGAACGAACTCTTGGGCTTGGTCTTGCCAGGTTTTCCTTTGTTGGCTTTGCCGAAGGCCGCGCCACGTAACGTGGCAAAGTAGACGCCAGCACCCATGACGATGAAACCAAGGACACCCACAGGTATCGCCTGCATTGATACACCAACAAGCAGGAGAAGGATACCGGCAATGGCACCAAGCACACCGATGATGACATGCCGGGTAGACCAGCTGCGGATGGGATCCGAACCCATGGTGTTGGCGAACTTCGGATCGTCCTCATGAAGTTGCTTCTCAAGTTGCTCAAGCAGCTTCTGTTCATGCTCCGAGAGGGGCATCGCGACCTCCTTTAGTGAGCCAGCGTCTGGACATAACGCGTCCTGTGCGTCTGTTTCCATAACGATCGGACCAAGAAAATCGTTCCCAAAATTCCCTCTTGGTTCAGCGGGCATCCCGGGGCCGACTGTTCAGGAAACAGTTTGTCCAGACGATCTAAATCTCTGTAATAAATAGGATAGTTTGTCCGACGCCGTTCTGAAAGACGCGAGGAGTCCTGCCGGGTACCCGTGCTGGCCTCAGGAGTCCACAGGCGGCTTTCCAGGTTCCAGGAGCCGTGCCGGAAGAAGCGTTTTGGACCCAAAACGCTCGGAGACGCGGTCAAGCGCCTGTTCGGCCGCCCGCCAGTTATCGTCCCGCCGATCAAGGCTTAACTGCAGGGATGTCTGGCCTGCCTGTTCCAATTGCTCAGCCCGCACTCCTACGAGTCGAACGCTCATGGACCGCGTCCCCAGGGATTCAAGGAGCTGCACGGCCACTTGGTAGATCAGTTGCGCGCTGTCCACGGGGGTGTGCACGGTGCGGCTGCGTGTGACCGTGGAGAAGTCCGAGTACCGCAGCTTCAGTGCCACAGTCCTTGCCAGCATGCCTGAGCTCCTGAGTCGGATGGCGGTGCGGTGCGAAAGACGCAGCAATTCCCTGTGCAGTAGAGCATCGTCGGCCGTGTCCACGGAGAACGTCTCCTCCGCGCCGATGCTTTTTTCAAGCCTGGCCGGAGTTACGGGTCGCGGGTCGATACCCATGGACAGGCGATGAACATGTTCGCCGCTGGCTCCCAACACCTTTTTCAGCGATGGCAGGGGCGTTGCCGCGACATCCGCTACCGTGCGAATGCCCATACGGGAGAGCACTTCGGCAGTCTTTCCACCGACACCCCACAAGGCGCCGACAGGAAGACTATGGAGGTAAGGGATGGAGTCCTCCGCGTCAATCTGGAGGATACCGTCGGGCTTGCACCGCGTGGAGGCGATCTTGGCCACAAACTTGGTGCTGGCAATCCCTACGGATGCCGTGATGCCAAGTTCTGCATGAACCCTGCGGCGGATGAGATGGCCGATGTCCATCGGGGACCCAAGACGACGAATCGCGCCTCCCACGTCCAGGAAGGCTTCGTCGACGCTAAGCGGCTCCACCAGGTCAGTAATGGAGGCGAAAATCTCCATGAGTTGGGCGGAAACCTCGTAGTACTCCGTGTGCCGGGGGTTGATGATCACCGCGGATGGACACCGCCTCATGGCAATGGACATTGGCATGGCAGACTTCACACCTGTGGCCCGGGCCTCGTAAGAAGCAGAAAGCACCACGGACCGTTCTGCAGGAAATCCAACTATGACCGGCTTTCCCCGAAGATCGGGGCGGCTGCGCAATTCCACGGAGACGAAGAAAGCGTCCATATCCACGTGAAGTATGCTGGTTCGCCGCATTTCCCGCAGTGCATCTCCTGCGCTGCGGGCGGGCTTGCTGCCGGCACTTTGCGCGCCACCGAATGCTTCCTGCCTCACAACGGCAATACTATGCCCGGCCACTGACTAAACTGGAGGCACAGTCCGGCTCAGCCCCAGGAAGGATACCCTGTGAAGCTCTTTGGAACTCCTCAATCGCGAGGGTTTGCCCTGCTCGCAGTCAGTGTCGCTTTGGCGGCCTCAGCATGCACCCCATCACCCGGCGGTTCGGCAGCGCCGTCCGCGACAAGCGCTTCCTCGCCATCGTCGGCGCCGCCGACTCCGTCATCATCTGCTTCCGGATCAACGGCGTCGCCTGAAACCACCACCTTTACGGAAACCCCCACGGCTGCTCCCGACGCCACGGCAACGGTGAACGCGCTTGTTCCTGGTTTCCCTGAGCAACTCATCCCGGTCATGCCCAAGACTTCTGTTCGTTCAAGCAGCGTGGACAAGAGCGCTGCAGTAGCCACAGTGGCCCTCGTTGGAACAATCAAGGCTCCGCCGGAGGGCGTTGTGGACTACTACAAGACCTCCATGGAGGCACAGGGCTTTAAACTTGTCCCCGGCCCGTCCGCTGTCGGCAATGTCACCTCCCTGGACTTCATCCGTGGTGACGGCGAGACGGTGAACGTTTCGGTCAGGCAAAAAGAAGGCGTCTCAACGTTCACTATCGGCGCCAACGTGGCGGCCGGGTCCGTCAAGTGACGGTAACTTCCCACGTCACCTCGGAGCAGGCAAAGTTCATTGGCGGTGTCTCCGGCAAACTGAACGGGTTCATGTCTGAGCAGGGGGACCTTATGGCCTCGGTTTCTCCCGATGTGGAACCGCTTATTGGATCGATTTCGAATCTGGTCACCGGCGGAAAACGTCTCCGTGCCCTGATGTGTTACTGGGGCTGGAGGGGCGCAGGCGGCGCCGCCGACGATCCGGGCATCGTCACGGCCGGGTGCGCCCTGGAGCTTTTCCAAGCGGCAGCCCTGATCCACGACGACATCATTGACCGATCCGACACCCGCCGCGGCGGACCAAGCGTGCACAAGCGGTTCAGCCAGCTCCATGAAATGAATGGCTGGGCGCTGGACAGCGGGCGTTTCGGCGACGCGGCGGCGATCCTGACCGGCGACCTTTGCCTTTCCTTCAGCGAGGAGTCCTTCACGGAGATCGGCCCCCGGGCAGCAGCGGGAACTCCTGCACGCCGAATCTTCAACATGATGCGGGCAGAAGTGATGGCAGGTCAGTACCTCGACATCCTGGAAGAAGTAGCCGGCCCCGTCCGCGACAGAGCCGGATCCGTAGGGCGGGCAAAATCCATCATTCGGTATAAGTCCGCCAAATACTCCACCGAACATCCGCTGGCGTTGGGCGGCGCGCTGGCTGGCGCTCCCTCCGGCTTGCTCAACGGCTACTCGGAGTTTTCGTTACCACTGGGTGAGGCTTTCCAAATGCGGGACGACGTCCTGGGCGTCTTTGGCGATCCCGAAACGACCGGCAAGCCCGCCGGGGATGACCTCCGGGAAGGCAAACGCACCGTGCTGGTTGGATTTGCCATCAACCAGGCACCGCCGAGCGAAGCGGACCTCCTTGACCGCATGCTCGGCAAGCCTGACCTTGGCGAGGACGAGGTAGCTGAAATACGGCGGGTCATGATTGAGTGCGGCGCCTTGGAGGCCACGGAGTCGCTGATCGCAGAGCTAAGCGATAGGGCCTTCGAAGCCCTGGAACGCCTGCCCCTCGAGGACGTGCCACTGGTGGCGCTACGCCAACTGGCCGAAGCCGCTGTCAGTCGGGCAGCCTGACCCGCAGGCAGCGCCAGCACAAACACGACATGCAGCGACGACGGCGGTGAATCACCGCCGTCGTCCGCGTTATGTCCGGCCCGCTCAGGAGGCGCTGTTACCAGGCCAGTGACTGGGCGCGGCGCCTGATCTCTGTCTTACGCCCCTCGCGCAGGGCGTCAATGGGGCGCCCCCGCAAAGATTCGTCCGGAGTGAACAGCCAGATGATCAGTTCTTCGTCGTTGTACCCGGCGTCGCTGAGAACCGCAATGGTTCCCTTAAGGCTGTCTACAACATGCCCGTCCTGGATAAAGAGGGCAGGGATTGAGCGGATATTCCGTTCTCCCCGCCGGATGGCGACAAGCGCACGCTCATCCAGAAGTCCGTGGACTTTGGTGATGGAAACTTCCAACAGTTCGGCAACATCCGGCAGCGGCAGCCAGTCGGAAACAAGGCTTTCTACATTACTCACGGATCAAGGTTGCCACGCCGCCCCTCCCGGCGCATAGCCGGAGTCCGACGCCGATACCTCCGGACCGCTTTGCAGTCGCAATTTCGCCCGTCGGAATTGTGGTTATTTGTCCGGTTTGACAGGAATTGTTGTGCTCATCGACTAAGTGTGAGAGATTCACACTGATCACATTTGCATCATTGATAACATCAGCAACATTGGTAACACTGACAACAGCGCCAACAATCCCCCCACCGCTGTTTGAGATGAGGACACATTTCATGACGACGCCCCGCTCGCCGAAACGAACCATGAGCATGCCGGTCATCGCGGCAACCACGGCTGCGCTTCCCGCCGTGGTTTTGTCCTCGCTAGCCTTGGCACAACCGTCCATGGCAACACCGGCGCCTCAGCCTCGAAAGATTCCGGCTACGCTCGCTGCGGCCATGAAGGCGCAAGCAGTCAACGTGGGCTCTGTTATTCCCGCGCAGGCCGTGGCCAGCACCATCCCTGCAGCGCTGCGCCCGATGGCTCCATCAGTACCGGACTCCTACACGATCGTGCGCGGCGATACGATTAGCGCCATCGCACGCCGCTTCAATGTGGACACGACGGCCGTTCTTCAGCTGAACAATCTCTCTGCCACCACGCTGATCTACCCGGGACAGACCATTAAGCTCAAGGGCACAGCCACAGCAGCGCCCGCGAAGCCCGCCCCGCCCGCCCCCAGTGCGCCCAGCACCCAAGGCAGCGCAACCGTCTATACCGTGGTCGCCGGAGACACCTTGGGCGCCATCGCAGCCAAACATGGCGTTCCGCTCTCCAGCATCTTCAGCTGGAACGGGCTCAACGGAAGCTCCATCATTTATCCCGGTCAGAAAATCAAGGTCAGTGGCGGATCCGCCCCATCAGCGCCCGCAGCCCCGGCACCTGCGCCCGCCCCACTGGCCGGCACAGGTTCCTACACCATCAAGGCGGGCGACACCCTCAGTTCCATCGCTTCCCGCCACGGGGTTTCCCTGGCCGCTTTGATGGCTGCCAACAACAATGTGACAGCCACCACCGTCATCTATCCGGGCCAGAAGCTCACCATCCCCGGCGCAGGCTTGCAGCCTGCCGGTGACACCAAGCCCTTGGTCCCCAGCACGTTCCTGGGCTTCACCTACCCGCCGGCAGTTGTCAGCTCGGCTAACGAGAACAAGGCCTTGCTCAACGCCTCACCTGTGCCCAGCCGGGCTGAAATGAAGAGCATCGTAGCTGACACGGCCCGGCGCATGGGCGTCAGCCCTTCACTGGCTTTGGCCTTCGCCGAACAGGAATCAGGCTTTGACCAGCGGGCTGTCTCGCCCGCCAATGCGATCGGCACGATGCAGGTTATTCCTTCTTCCGGCCAATGGGCGTCCGACCTCGTGGGCCGCAAGCTCAATCTCCTGGACCCGTACGATAATGCCACGGCAGGTGTCGCCATCATCCGGACCCTGATTGCTACCAGCAAGGACCTGGACACGGCGATTGCCGGCTACTACCAAGGTCAGTACTCGGTCAGTAAGTACGGCATGTATGACGACACCAAGCGTTACGTCGAATCGATCAAGGCCCGACAGCGCACTTTTGGCTAGGCCATCAACTGCACCTTTGAAGGGGCCCGAAACCCACGTGGATTCGGGCCCCTTCCCTACCTCGTTTAGGATCATATGGTGCAAGAACCATCGCAGGACCACCTCATCGGGACAACCGTAGACGGCCGATACACGGTCCGTTCCCGCCTGGCGAGGGGCGGTATGTCCACTGTTTACCTGGCCACGGACCAGCGCTTGGAGCGGGACGTGGCCCTCAAAGTCCTGCACCCGCACCTGGCCAACGATCCCACATTCCTTGAGCGGCTAAGCCGCGAAGCAAAGGCGGCCGCCAGCCTCTCGCACCCGCACATCGTAGGGGTGCTCGACCAAGGCGAGGACGGCCATATCGCCTACCTGGTCATGGAGTACGTCAAGGGGCACACCCTTCGTGACACCCTTAACGAACAGGGTGCTTTGCCGCCGCGCCTTGCCCTGGCGCTGATCGATCCTGTCATTGAGGGCCTGGCTGCCGCCCACCGCTCAGGCCTGATCCACCGGGACGTCAAGCCTGAAAACGTCCTCATTGCAGACGACGGACGCATTAAGGTTGGAGATTTTGGACTGGCCAGGGCGATCTCGGCCAACACCAGTACCGGTGCCCTGATAGGCACTGTGGCTTACTTGGCTCCCGAGCTGGTGCTCGGCCAGCCAGCCGATGCCCGCAGCGACATCTACTCGGCAGGCATCATGCTCTATGAGATGTTGACGGGCAATCAACCTTACTCGGGAGACTCCCCTATCCAGGTTGCCTACCAGCACGTCAATGCTGTGGTGGGACGTCCTTCGGAGTCCGCTCCCGGCCTCGCCGAGGACCTCGATGAACTGGTGCAGTGGTGCACGGCGGCAGATGCGGAGAACAGGCCGGTGGACGGCGCTGCGTTGCTGACCGAGCTCCGCCACATCCGCACTACGCTCACAGACGAAGAACTGGACCACAGGCAAGCGTCGTCCCGATTGCCCGGCTCCCCCACGCCCTCGGCGGCCGCCGCTGCCTTCGGCGGGTCCGGTGCAGCAGGTGTTACCAATGGGAACCCCACAGAAGCCATTGCCTCCACTGCCTCACCCACGGAGTTGATCCCGCACCAGAGCAACCCCACCACCATCATGGCTGCGGGCGTTTCAGGCAGGCCGCAGGCCTCAGCTGTTGATCCGGGCAACGATCCGGACGTGCGCCGGCCCGGCAAACGAGAGCTGAAGAGACTCGAACGGCAAGAGAACAAAGATCGCGCACGAGCCGCTGCCACTCCTGTTCGCCCGCTACGCGAGGGCAACCCCCGCCGCCGCGGCGTTATCTGGACCATCGTGATCGTCATCCTTGCAACGCTTGCCGCGTCGGCCGGTTGGTTCTTCGGGATGGGACCGGGATCCCCGGGAACCGTCCCGGACGTTAAGAATAAAACCGTGGCCGAGGCACAACAGCTCCTCCGAACTGCCGGCTTTCAATCAGAACCGAAGGATGTTTTCGACGACGACATCCTTGCAGGGCTGGCCGTTGGGACGGAACCGGAGTCCGGCACCGAGGTCCGGAAGTTCCAACCCATCACGCTCTTCGTCTCCAAGGGGGCCCAGCTGTTCGCCCTGCCCGGTCTGACCGGTGGCACGTTGGACGAGGCCAAGGTTTCCTTGAATTCCGCCGAAATGGCCCTTGGCAACGTCACGCAGGCCTTTGACGAGAAGATTCCCGCCGGCGTCGTGATTTCGCAGGACCCGGCCGAAGGCACCGAGGTGAGGCATGGCACCCCCGTGTCGATGGTGGTCTCCAAGGGGCCCCAACCCATTCCCGTTCCCGATGTGCGCGGACTAACTCAGGACGCAGCCGTCAAAGCCCTGCAGGATGCCGGGCTCAAAGCAGTTATCGCTCCGGAGACGGTGAATGACAAGACGGTCCCCAAGGGCGCCGTTGTTTCCCAGATACCGGCGACTGGAACCCTTGTCCGGGGCGAAGCGGTGACGCTCACAGTATCCAAGGGACCAAAGTTGGTGAAGGTGCCCAGCTTCATCGGCAAGCAGGCCGATGAAGCCGAAAAGGAACTGAAAAAGCTCGGTTTCAAGGTAGAGATCAACAAGATCCTGGGTGGCTTCTTCGGCACCGTCCGGGACCAGAACCCCGTCAATGCCGAGATACCGGAAGACTCTGTGGTCACCCTGACTGTCGTCTAGGGTTCGAGCCCTGCAATTCCAAGCGCAAAAAAGGCGCGGTCCGGGAATCCGGACCGCGCCATTTTGTATCTCTACCTCTTGGAGAGGGCTCCTGCCACAAGGAAGGCCATCTCAAGGGACTGCATGTGGTTCAGGCGGGGATCGCACACCGACTCATAACGGTCCAGGAATGCGTCCTGGTCGATCGGGTCGGCGCCACCCAAGCATTCGGCGACGTCATCGCCGGTCATTTCAACGTGGAGTCCACCCGGGACCGTGCCCAGGGCGTGATGCACCTCGAAGAATCCACGCACTTCGTCAATAACATCATCGAAGTTGCGCGTCTTGTAGCCGTTGGGCGACGTGACCGTGTTGCCGTGCATCGGGTCGGTCACCCACAGCACCTGCGCGCCGGAAGCAGTGACGCGTTCGACGACGGCCGGCAGCTTCTCCCGAATGTTGCCGGCGCCCATGCGGGTGATGAATGTGAGGCGGCCGGGTTCGCGGTTGGGGTCCAGTTTGTCGATGAGACGCAAGGCATCGTCGCCGCTGGTGGTTGGGCCAAGCTTGACGCCGATGGGGTTCCGCACGCGGGACAGGAAGTCAACGTGGGCGTGGTCCAGCTCGCGGGTCCGCTCACCGATCCACAGGAAGTGCGCGGACGTGTCGTAGGGCAGGCCGGTGCGCGAATCGATGCGTGTGAGTGCGCGCTCGTAGTCGAGCAGCAGTGCTTCGTGGCTGGCAAAGAACTCCACGCGCTTGAGTGCCTCAAAGTCGGCGCCGCAGGAGTCCATGAAGCTGATGGCACGGTCGATGTCGCGCGCCAGCGATTCGTAGCGCGCGTGTGCCGGGTTCTCGGTGAACCCCTTGTTCCACTGGTGAACCAGGCGGAGATCCGCGAAACCGCCTTGGGTGAAGGCGCGGATGAGGTTCAGCGTGGATGCGGACGTGTGGTACGCCTGAAGCATCCGGCCAGCGTCGTGTGCGCGTGATTCCGGTGTGAAATCGTAGCCGTTGACAATGTCACCGCGGTACGCGGGAAGCGTCACGCCGTCGCGCGTCTCGTCATTGGATGAGCGCGGCTTCGCGAACTGGCCGGCCATGCGCCCCATCTTGATGACGGGCATGGCAGCGCCGTATGTAAGGACCACAGCCATCTGGAGGATCGTTTTGACCCGGGCGCTGATCTTGTCGGCGGTAGCTGCCTCAAAGGTTTCAGCGCAGTCACCACCCTGCAGGAGGAAGGCTTTGCCCTGGGCAGCAGCGGCCAGGCGCTCCCTCAGGACGTCCACTTCACCGGCGAACACCAAGGGCGGCACCACCGAGAGTTCCTTGACGGAAGCCTTGAAGACTTCAGTGTTGGACCAGGTGGGCTGCTGGGAAATCGGCAGGTCCCGCCAAGCGTCGAGCCCGGGATAGTTCGCTGCTCCGCTCTGGGCGGTGCTTGCGAGAGGATCTGCTGCGGAGGGTGCGGTGTTCGCGGTTAGCTCAGTCACCCTTCAAGAGTAGTAGCCCACGGCAAGGTTGCGGGACTGCGGCCGTAACCGATGCCACCGCCTACGTCACAGTTTCTCCGCTGATCCGCTTCCGTCACCACGGGGTTCATCCCTGTCCTCTGCGATGTCTGACGTGGCGTCTTCAGCAACCTCGATCTTATGGACGGGTTCGGGGCCTTTGCCGGCCAACTGGGCCTTGACCACTGCTGCGTACTCGTCCACATACTCCTGACCGGAAAGCCGCATCAATTCGTACATGATTTCGTCGGTCACAGCCCTCTGGATCAGTCGGTCGTCTTCCATGCCGTAGTAGCGGCTGAAGTCCAGGGGCTGGCCGAAAATGAGGCCGATCCGGCGGATGTTGGGCAGGCGTTTGCCGATGGGCTGGACCTTCTCCGTCCCGATCATTGCCACAGGCACCACGGGAACACGTGTTTGCAGTGCGAGCTTGGCCACGCCCACTTTGCCACGGTAGAGCCGGGCATCAGGGCTGCGGGTGCCCTCCGGATAGATCCCCAGCAGGCCTCCGGAATTCAGGACGTCTTTGCCCGCCTGCAGAGACATTTCCGACGCCGCGCCGCCGGAACGGTCCATCGGCAGTTGGTTGCTCAGCCTGAAGAACAGCGCAGTCAGCCGGCCTTTGAGCCCTTTTCCTGTGAAGTACTCGGACTTGGCCAGGAAGATCACCGGACGACGAACCATCAGGGGCAGGAAGATGGAGTCCGAGAAGGACAAGTGGTTGGAGGCGAGGATGGCAGCTCCGCTTTCAGGAACGTTGTCCAGTCCCTTCACCCAGGGACGGAACAGGAGTTTGAGGATGGGACCGAGAAAGATCCTCTTCATGACCCAATAGAACACGTTTGTCCTCTCACGGCCGATTGGTTGGCATGCACCCGGGCAACCCGGCCGGCACTCAACAGCAACCCTACTCCAGTGAGAAATGTCAGGAACAGTGACACGATGGACGCATGACGGAACGCAACAAACCCGCCGCGCCGCTCGCTTTTCACCATTCCGGACATGGAGCCAACGCCTCCATCGGCGTGGCCATCTGCCACGGCTTCACCGGAAGTCCCCTCAGCGTCCTCCCCTGGGCTGAATACTTAGCCAAGCAGGGCTTCGCAGTGTCCGTGCCCCTCCTTCCCGGTCATGGCACCAGTTGGCGTGACCTGGCCACCACGAGGTGGCAGGACTGGTACCGGACCTTCGAGCAGAGTTACCTGGACCTTGCAGCGACGACGGAGACGTGTTTCGTGGCAGGGCTCTCCATGGGCGGAGCCTTGGCTCTGCGGGTGGCCTCCCGCCATGAAGTTCCCGGGCTGGTCCTGGTGAACCCGGGGCTGAGCTTCTACGACCGACGGGTGCGGTACGTCGGAGCGTTGAAGTACGTCATGCCCACTACCACCCCCATAGTGGAGGACAGGCCGGCGCCCATAACGGTCGAGGAAGGCGACTACTCCAAGACGCCGCTGAAGGCCGTCCACGAACTCAAGAAGCTCTTCCGCGCAGCTACCCGTGGCCTACCGCATGTGGAGGCTCCCGCGCTGGTGTTCAAATCCTCGGTTGACGACGTCGTCCCGCCGAGCTCAGTGGCCACCATCAGCAAGTACATCGACTCCTCGCGCCTCAAAGTGGTCACGCTTCCACACAGCGGGCATGTGGCCACCCTGGATGTTGATGCACCCACCATTTTTGAAGAATCAGCCGGCTTTTTCCGCCAGCGTGCCGGGGACAGAGTAGCCTCGGAGTCATCATGAAAATGCTCCCCGACTTTTCGCCGTTCCACAGTAGCTGGAAGGGTGCCGGCCCCCGCGTTGGCGTGGTCATGTCCCACGGGTTCACTGGAAGCCCGCACAGCGTCAGGCCGTGGGCCGAACACCTCGCTGCGTCCGGCTACGCCGTAAGGCTGCCGTTGCTGCCCGGCCACGGCACGACGTGGCAGGACATGGCCACCCGCTCGTGGCGGGAGTGGCACCGTGCCGTGGATGACGCGTACCTTGAGCTGGCTTCGGAGTGCGATTACGTTTTCTCTGCCGGTTTGTCCATGGGCGGCACCCTGGCCTTGCGGATAGCAGCCACGCGTCCCATTGCAGGGACAGTGGTGGTGAACCCTGGACTGGTCCTGGACGATCCGCGGGCTGTCATCGTCGCTGCCCTCAAGTACGTGGTGAAGACAACTCCGGCCATCGCCAATGACATTCTCAAGCCGGACCAGGACGAAGGTGCCTACGCCCGGACGCCAGTTGCGGCCGCTCACCAACTCAAGAAGATGTACAAGGACACGGCCACCATCCTGCCGCGGATCAGCTCACCCGTCAGGGTCTACAAGTCAACGGTGGACAACGTCATCTCGAACGCGAGCCTGGAGTTCCTCCGTTCCCGGGTTCAGGCACCGGTGGATGTCACTTACCTCCACAACAGCCGCCATGTTGCCACCCTTGATAATGACGCTCCGGAGATTTTTTCCGGAACTGTCGACTTTATCCAGAAGACCGTAGCGGCCCTGGCCGGGCACGGGCTTTCCCCCGAAAAGGACACAGCCCATGAACAGGCCTGATCCCAATTCTGCTGATCAAAGCGCCAACAAGGGCGACGACGCCGTATGGCAGGATCTGGTGGCCCGGCTGGAGGCCACGCAGTCAGGCCCGGAAGGGGAATCGCCAAAGCACGAAAAGCCGCAGGACATCAACCAGGCCCCGGGCCCTGAAGCCGGGCTTCAGCAAGAGTCCGGCAGGACTTTCCGGGACTTCGATCCGCTCGGGTTGTCCGCACCTGCCCCGGAACCGTTACCTGATCCGGCGGCAGTACGTGCCGATGCCGATGCCGGAATCCGGCCGTCCGGGCCTCGTGACTTCGAAGTCGAGGACGAGGACCACACCTTCGTTCCTGAGGATCCGCCCAGCCTGGCGGGAACTGAGCCGCTGGTCATGCTGGCATGGGTGGGTGCCGTGGGCGGACCCATCGCCCTGCTTTTCACAGCCATGTTTTGGCGGTCCGCGCCGTTGACGGCAGTTCTGGGCATTGTCGCCATTTTCGTGGCGTCAGTGGTCTACCTCATCATGCGGCTTCCGCAGGAAAAAAACGAGGACGACGACGGCGCCCGCCTCTAGGGGCACACAGCAGTTCCCAGCATGGCAAGCCTAGCTGCGCGCCCGTCCGCTGACACGCGACAAGTCTGCTGCGCCGATCATGCCGGCACGCGGCCCGAGGGCCGCGAGCTCGATCCTTGCCATGGGACGGAAACCCCGCCCTGTGAGGTTCTTCGCGAATGACTCCCGGGCGGGTGCGGCGAGCAACTCCCCCGCATCACACAATCCTCCGCCAATAACGAACATCCCGGGGTCAAGTGCCGCTGCAAGGTTGGCCAACCCCAGACCCAACCATTCGCCTTGGTCCGCGAGGAGTTCGCGGGACGTGGCATCGCCCGCAAGTGCCAGCGAGGTCACGGCTGCGCCCGACAGGTTCTCTGCGGTCCCGCCCGCCTTCTCCAAGAGAGCCCGGCCTGCGGGGGAATTGGTCCGCACCAGCTGCCGGGCTTCCCGGCCCAGCGCGTTACCGGAGGCATACTGTTCCCAGCAGCCGCGGTTACCGCATTCGCAGCGGTGGCCCCCTGGGAAAATGATCTGGTGTCCGAATTCCCCGGCCACGCCGTAGCGTCCCCGTTCCACCCGGCCATCCATGACCATGGCACCACCAATGCCTGTGCCCAGCGTGATGCAAACCAGGCGGCTTTCGCCCTGGCCCGAGCCAAAGCGCCACTCCGCCCACGCCGCAGCATCTGCGTCATTTGTGAGCAGTACGGGACGCCTCAGCAACTTCTGGAGGCTCTCCCTCAGGGGCTCGTTACGCCACGCCAGATGGGGGCTGAACAGCACCGTGCTGCCGTCGAGGTCCATCCATCCTGCGGCACCGATGCCCACCGAAGCGATCCGGTGTCCTGCGCTGAGTTCGTCCACCAACTCCACAATGGTCTGCTCGACGGCTCGGGGGTCCGCGCCTGGCGTGGACCTGCGCGCCTCGGCGAGGATCCTGCCCTCGGCGTCCACAACGCCGGCGGCTACCTTGGTGCCTCCGATGTCGATCCCGATCGCCAGTCCGCGGCGGCCCAAATGGCTTCGTCGGGCAGCCCAGGGCACGTCCCTCCATGCCGAGGCCGGTGGCTTGGGTCTGACCAGGGAACTGGACCGTAGTGCGGGCATCCCCTCATCTTATTCCGCAGGGCGGCGCAGCACCGGCATCGTAGGGGCACGCACGGCATCGAGTTGCTTGAAATGACAGCTCATCCGTAAAGTTACTCGCCAGTAGGTGAAATAGAACACACCTCCGCGAGCGGGCATACTAGAGTGGAAGCAGCCCCTCGTGGCCCGTGGATATCAAAGGAGCTACCGTGCGTGAAATCAGTGTTCCTCCCCTCGTGAACATCGCCCCGGAAACCAACATCACGGACCTCGTGATCCGGGAGGCGGAAAAAGCATCCAACCCTGCACTGTTTTCCAAGTTGGACGGCAATGGGCAGTGGCAGGACATCCGTGCCAAGGACTTCCTGCAAGACGTGAGGGCCTTGGCAAAGGGCCTCATCGCCAGTGGAGTCGGCGTAGGCGATCGTGTGGGCATCATGTCCCGCACGCGGTACGAATGGTCCCTCGTGGACTTCGCCATCTGGTTTGCCGGAGCCGTCTCTGTCCCGATCTACGAAACGTCGTCGCCTTCACAAGTGGCATGGAACCTGGGCGACTCAGGCGCTGTTGCAGCCTTTGGCGAAGCCGCGCACCATGAGGACGTCATCCGCCAGGCTGTTGCCGCAGAAGACATCACGTCGGTGGCAAACGTCTGGCAGCTTGAGGGCGCCGGACTCGATGCGCTGCGCACTGCAGGCGCAGGCGTCCCCGACGACGAACTCGAGTCCCGCCGTTCCTCAGCCGGGCTCAAGGATCTCGCTACGATTATCTACACCTCCGGCACCACCGGCAGGCCCAAGGGCTGCGAACTGACCCACGGCAACTTCGTGGAGCTCTCCGAGAATGCCCGCGCTTCATTGCCGGAAATCATCAACGAGTCTGCCAAGACCATCATGTTTCTCCCCTTGGCCCACGTCTTCGCGCGTTTCATCTCCGTGCTTGCCGTGGCCGGCGGGGTGAAGGTGGCGCACACCCCGGACATCAAGAACCTCTTGGCTGACCTCCAGAGCTTCCAGCCGACGTTCATCCTGGCTGTTCCCCGGGTCTTCGAGAAGGTCTACAACTCGGCGCTGACCAAGGCAGAGGACGGCGGCAAGGGAGCCATCTTCCACCGTGCAGTGGATACTGCAATCGCCTATTCCAAAGCACGCGAGTCCGGTTCGCTGGGACTTGGCTTGAAGCTCAAGCATGCCTTGTTCGACAAACTCGTCTACGGCAAACTCCGTGCGGCGATGGGCGGCCATGTTGCCCACGCAGTCTCGGGAGGCGGTCCGTTGGGTGAAAGGCTGGGGCACTTCTTCCAGGGCATCGGCCTGCAGATCCTGGAGGGCTACGGCCTGACCGAGACCACGGCGCCGATCTCCGTGAACACACCGTCCATGATCAAGATCGGCACGGTAGGTGCCCCCTTGCCGGGCAACTCGGTCAAGATCGCCGACGACGGCGAAATCCTCGCCAAGGGTGTCTGCGTCATGCGCGGCTACTACAAGCGTGAAGACCTCACTGACGAAACGTTTGCTGACGGCTGGTTCCGCACCGGCGACATCGGCGAACTGGACAACAACGGCTTCCTCAAGATCACTGGCCGCAAGAAGGAAATCATCGTTACTGCCAGCGGAAAGAACGTGGTTCCTGCTCTGCTCGAGGACCAGATCCGCGCGGATGCGTTGGTTTCCCAGGTTCTTGTGGTGGGCGACAACCGTCCGTTCATCGGCGCCCTGGTCACCCTGGACGAAGAAGCGCTTCCGGGCTGGCTGGACCGCCACGGGCTCCCCACCGGCACCACAGTCGCCGAGGCCACTGACCACCCAGTGGTAAAGGCAGCAGTCCAGGAACTCATCAGCAAGGCCAACCAGTCGGTGTCCCAGGCTGAGGCCATCAAGTCCTTCAGGATCGTTCCGGCGGACTTCACCGAGGCCTCGGGTCACCTGACGCCGTCCCTCAAGGTCAAGCGGGCCCAGGTCATGAAGGACTTCGACACCGTTATTGAGGAAATGTACACAGCACCCCGCGCGTCCTAGCCAGGGCGTTTCAACCAGGAGCAGCAAAAAAGTACCCCGTCCGGATTCTTCCGGACGGGGTACTTTTTGCGTGGATGGCTAGCCGATCAACAGCAGCAAGTCGCCGCCCTGGACCTGCTCAACCGAGGAAATGGCGAGGCGGGAGACCGTGCCGGCCACCGGCGTCGTGATGGATGCTTCCATCTTCATCGCCTCAATGGTGGCAACGGTGTCGCCGGCGTTGACGACATCGCCCACCTTGACCGTTACGGTGACTGCGCCGGCAAACGGTGCGGCAACCTGGCCTGGCTGTGCCGGATCTGCCTTTTCCGCGGCCTTGACATTGCTGACCACGGATCGGTCACGAACAACAACGGGCCTGGACTGGCCGTTGAGCGTGCACATCACAGTGCGCATGCCCTTCTCGTCGGCTTCTGAGACGGCCTCAAGCTGGGCAATGAGGCGCACGCCCTTTTCGAGCTCGATAACGTGCTCTGCGCCCTGCTGGAGACCGTACAGGTAGTCACGGGTGTCCAGCACGGAGATGTTGCCGTAAGTGTCAACGCTCTTCAGGTAGTCCTTGGTGGGTCCCGCGAAGAGCAAACGGTTCAGCGTATGTTGCCGTGTCTTGGAATCACCCTTCAGCGCGGCGCTGTCCTCGGCGCTGATGTCGACGTCGCGCACCTTGACGCTGCGGCCTTGAAGGGCCTTGGTGCGGAACGGCTCCGGCCAGCCTCCGGGAGGATCACCGAGCTCCCCGGAGAGGAAGCCGATGACGGAGTCCGGGATGTCGTAGTTCTGCGGGTTCTCGTTGAAGTCCGCGGGATCGGCGTTGAGTCCTACAAGGTGCAACGCAAGGTCGCCTACCACCTTGGAGGATGGGGTGACCTTCACCAAGCGGCCCAGGATCCGGTCAGCCGCCGTGTACATGTCCTCGATGGCCTCGAACTGCTCCCCCAAGCCCAAAGCGATGGCCTGCTGGCGAAGGTTTGACAGCTGGCCGCCGGGGATTTCGTGCTGGTAGACGCGGCCGGTGGGGCCCGGAAGACCGGATTCGAAGGGGGCATAGACGCGACGAACGGCTTCCCAGTAGGGCTCAAGGGAACCGACGTTGGCCAGGCTGAGCCCGGTATCGCGGGGCGTGTTGGCCAATGCAGCGACCAGTGCCGACGCGGCGGGCTGACTTGTGGTGCCGGCCAGGGATGCAGATGCCACGTCAACGGCATCCACGCCAGCGTCAACAGCAGCCAGCAAAGTGGCAAGCTGGCCACCCGCAGTGTCGTGCGTGTGCAGGTGGACGGGCAGGTCGAAGCGCTCACGCAGGGCTGATACCAGTTTCGCAGCAGCGGCCGGACGCAGGAGGCCTGCCATGTCCTTGATGGCGAGGATGTGTGCACCGGCGTCGACGATCTTCTGGGCGAGGTCCAAGTAGTAGTCGAGGGTATAGAGGTCCTCGTTCGGGTCCAGGAGGTTGCCTGTGTAGCAAAGAGCCACCTCCGCGACGGCTGTCCCCGTTGCACGCACGGCCCGAATGGCAGGGGCCATCTGGTTGACGTCGTTGAGGGCGTCAAAGATACGGAAGATGTCAATGCCCGTAGCGGCAGCCTCGTTAACGAAGGCCTCCGTCACTTCTTCCGGGTACGGGGTGTAGCCCACGGTGTTGCGTCCGCGGAGCAGCATCTGGATACAGGTGTTCGGCAATGCCTTGCGCAATGCAGCCAGACGGTCCCACGGGTCCTCACCCAGGAAGCGGAGTGCGACGTCGTAAGTTGCACCGCCCCAGGCCTCCACGGAAAGCAGCTCGGGCATGAGTGCCGTCACTGCCGGACCAGCGGCCACGAGGTCGCGGGTGCGCACCCGTGTTGCCAGCAGGGACTGGTGGGCGTCGCGGAACGTGGTGTCCGTAACAGCCAGCGCCTGCTGCTCACGGAGGGCCTTGGCAAAGCCCTCCGGCCCAAGTTCGATCAACTTCTGGCGCGAACCCGACGTGGGAACCGGTCCATCTATCGTCGGCAGCTTGCTGGCAGGGTCCGAATGGACAGCGAGCTCGCCGTTGGGCTTGTTCACGGTGACCTCAGCCAACCAGGTGAGCAACTTGGTTCCACGGTCTGCGGAGATGTGCGACTTCAGCAGCTCAGGGCGCTTGTCGATGAAGTCCGTGGCCACGTTTCCGGCGTTGAAGTCCGGATCCGCGAGAACAGCCTGAAGGAATGGAATGTTGGTGGACACGCCACGGATACGGAACTCAGCCAAACCACGACGCGCGCGGGCTACAGCCGCAGGGTAGTCGCGGCCACGGCACGTCAGCTTCACCAGCATTGAGTCGAAGTGCGGGCTGATCTCGGCACCGGAGTAAACAGTGCCGCCGTCGAGCCTGACACCGGCGCCACCGGCAGAACGGTAGCCGGTGATCTTTCCAACGTCAGGACGGAAACCGTTGGACGGGTCTTCGGTGGTGATGCGGCACTGCAGCGCAGCACCCTTGATGGACACCGAATCCTGGCTCAGCCCAAGGTCCGCAAGGGTTTCCCCCGAGGCGATCCGCATCTGAGCCTGCACGAGGTCCACGTCGGTGATTTCCTCGGTGACGGTGTGCTCCACCTGGATGCGGGGGTTCATCTCAATAAAGACGTGCTGGCCGGCCCGCTCCCCTTCTGTGTCCACCAGGAACTCCACAGTTCCGGCATTGACATAGTTCAAGGCCTTCGCGAACGCCACGGCGTCGCGGTAAAGGGCCTGGCGAATGTTCTCGTCCAGGTTCGGCGCGGGCGCAATCTCCACCACTTTCTGGTGTCGCCGCTGAAGCGAACAGTCACGCTCGAAGAGGTGCATGACGTTGCCTTCGGCGTCGGCCAGGATCTGCACTTCGATGTGGCGGGGACGCAGAACTGCCTGCTCAAGGAACATGGTGGGGTCGCCGAAAGCTGCATCGGCTTCGCGCATGGCGGACTGCAAAGCTTCGGGAAGGGCTTCGCGCGTCTCCACACGCCGCATGCCACGGCCGCCACCGCCGGCAACGGCCTTGGCGAAAATCGGGAAGCCGATCTCGTCGGCGGCAGCGATGAGCTCATCAAGGTCCTTGGAAGGCTTGCTCGACTTCAGGACCGGGACACCGGCCTTGCGGGCGGCTTCCAGGGCAGCAACCTTGTTGCCAGCGAGCTCCAGGACCTCCGCGGGCGGCCCCACGAAGGTAATGCCTGCTGCCTTGGCAGCGCGGGCGAGGTCCGGGTTCTCGGAGAGGAAGCCATAGCCGGGGTAAATTGCGTCAGCGCCGGCTTCTTTGGCGACGCGGACAACCTCCTCTACGTCCAGGTAGGCGCGGACGGGATGGCCCACCTCGCCGATCAGGTAAGCTTCGTCGGCCTTCTGCCGGTGGATCGAGTTACGGTCCTCATGCGGAAAGACGGCTACGGTCTTGGCGCCCAGTTCATAACCAGCGCGAAACGCCCTGATCGCGATTTCGCCGCGATTGGCCACCAGAATTTTCGAAAACATACTTCTCCTGCATCATTGCGGGTGGATCGGTCGGTGGTCACAGTGTGTAGTGCCGCCAGCATCAAACACAAATCTTTGTGGCAACCATCACAAAGGAATCGTCATCTGGGCTGTATATGCGTGCGCGCGATCCGGCAGCATGCTATTGCCGCCGCTTATCCCCAGCGGTCTGGCGCGTAGAAAGCGGGAATCGACCGCGATGCACCATATGATGTTCAGGGGGCTTCGGCAACCCCCGGCTCCGGTGCTTCCGGAGCGAATCAGCGCGATACGGCAACCGGCGTTAGGTTTTGGGTTTTCAAGTGCAAGTAGTCAGCATCAGCAGCCTCAAGGGTGGAGTGGGAAAGACGTCCGTGACCACCGGTCTGGCGTCCGCGGCCCTCGCAGCCGGTATTCCCACATTGGTGGTGGACCTCGATCCACACGCCGACGCCACCACGGCACTTGGCGTCCAGCCGGGCGGGCAACTCGACATCGGCCGAATGCTGAAAAGCCCCCGAAAAGCCAACCTCGCCGGCAACGTGGCCGGCAGCTCCTGGGTGTCCAATGGGTCCAGCAACGGCACCTTGGACGTCGCAGTGGGATCGGCCTTCACCGGAATCTATGATCGGCCGGATCTGGGCCGACGCGACCTTCGCAGGCTTTCAGCCGTACTGGCAGGCACCACCAACTACGAACTTGTCCTGGTGGACTGCCCCCCGTCCCTCAACGGCCTGACGCGCATGGCTTGGAGTGCAAGCGATCGCGTAGTCCTCGTCGCAGAGCCCGGGCTCTTCTCGGTGGCCGGCACGGAACGCACCATGCGTGCTATCCAGTTGTTCCGGCAGGAGTTCGCGCCCAACCTGGCCCCGGCAGGGATCGTGGCCAACCGGGTGCGCACCGGATCCGCAGAGCACACCTTCCGCTTGGCTGAAATGGAATCCATGTTCGGCGAGCTGCTCCTGACGCCCCATATTCCGGAGCAAGCCAATTGGCAGCAGATCCAAGGTGCAGCACACTCGGTCCACCACTGGCCCGGAGACTCTGCCAAGAACGCTGCCAAACTCTTTGATGAACTCCTTGGGAGCCTCCTCGCTGGACAGTCCACGACGCGGGACCGCCGGCAGCGCTGAGCGCCTCCGCCTCAGCACGTTAAACACGAAGAAGGCCTCGTCCCCCTAGGGACGAGGCCTTCTTTTGGCTCGAGTTCAGTGGTCCGGTGTTTAGCCGATGCGGCGCGCTACGCGCCTCTTGCTCAATTCGTCGTCGGGAAAGGACTGCTCCGCGGCATGCTCGCTCGGAAGCGCGGCCAAGCTTCCCTCAACTTCCCGCCATACGCGCCCAACGGCGATGCCGAAGACGCCCTGCCCGCCCTGCACGAGGTCGATGACCTCATCAGCGGAAGTACATTCGTAGACACTCGCACCGTCGCTCATCAGCGTGATCTGCGCCAGGTCCTCGACGCCCCGTTCGCGAAGGTGTTCCACGGCACTACGGATCTGCTGGAGGGATACGCCAGTATCGAGGAGACGCTTGACAACCTTCAGGACAAGAATGTCCCGGAAGCCGTAGAGACGCTGGGAACCGGAGCCCGCAGCGCCACGGACAGCAGGCTCAACCAAGCCTGTACGTGCCCAGTAGTCGAGCTGGCGGTACGTGATGCCTGCAGCTTTGCATGCGGTAGGACCGCGGTAACCCGCGTCCTCGTCCAGCACGGGAAGGTCCTCCGTGAAGAGCAAACCTTGGGCGCCGGATGCGGGCGCAGCAATACCGGCAGAGGACTGCTTCAGCTCGCCTGCTTCGCCTTTCGGACTCACGTGACCTCCTTGTTCTCAGTTCCCTTGGGGACGGTGCATACTCTGATACAACGGCGAAATGCAGCAGTGTAATTCCCGCAAGTCCGCACCTTCCAGTGTGACTTGCGCCGGCAGTGTATGCAACGGGAACTTGATAACTTCGACGTTAGGCCCGTGAGGCGTCGAGGTCAAAGACCTTGGCTCCAAAATCCCGTCGTGTCGAAAGTTTCACCCTCAACTTTAGGCTTAGGCTGAGTCAGCCTTCGAAATCTTCCGGTTCCACGTCGTCCAGGAACTCGCGGAATCGACGCATCTCGCGCTCTTCGTCCACTGCAGGATCCGGCTCCGAGTCTTCGCCTTCATCATGCTCGGTGATGCGGACACCGGCTTCTTCCATGACCGCATCGGCGCACCAGATGCGGCATTTGGCTCGCAGCGCCAGGGCCAATGCATCCGAAGCCCTCGAGCTTACTACAGTGCCGTCGTCGAACTGCAGCTGCCCGTAGAAGATGTTGTCCTCAACAGCCACAATGTTCACGCTGATGATGGAATGGCCCAAGGATTCGACAACATCAACCAGGAGATCGTGCGTCATAGGCCGGGGCGGGACAACGCCCTGCTGTGCCAACGCGATCGCGCTGGCTTCAGGAGTGCCGATCCAGATCGGAACATGCCTCTCACCGTTGATCTCCCGAAGGAGTACCAGCGGCTGATTAGACGGCAGTTCGATCCGGACGCCGACGATTTCGACTTCGATCATCAGCTATCCATCCGGGAGATACGGTCATGCACCAGGGCCCTGTGCAGGGTGAGGCAGAGATCGCTGATCTCACGGGCAGCCTCGGCGGCACGAGCCTGCGAAGCAGCGTCCCTCCGCGACGTCAACGGGGCAACGGCGCGTTCCACCAGGCCGAACTCCCGCTCAGCTGCAGCTTGGAAGGGACGAAGGTGGCGGGGCTCGAGGCCGTGTCCTTCCAATTGGACACAAGCCCGGGCCACCTGGAGTGCGTGTTCGTCGAACTTGCCGCCCACGTGGGTGATTAGTCCAAAGCTCAGGAGGGATTCAAGCAGGGGGACACTGGCGCCCGACTCGGCGCGTAATTGCTCTTCGGTGAGCGCGCGGGCCCGCCCTTGCACTTCGGCTGCCATTTCCGCCGAGACCACCCTGGGCGACACGGTGACACCCGGCGGGAGGTTCTCCGGCCTCTCACCGCGGTCGATGGCATCGAGATAATCCTTGATGACCTTCAGTGGCAGGTACTGATCACGCTGAAGGGCGAGGACGAAACGGAGCCGCTCAACATCACTGTCCGAATACTGCCGGTAACCCGCAGGAGTCCTCTTCGGGTTAATGAGGCCTTTTTCCTCCAGGAAACGGATCTTGGACGCTGTCATACCGGGAAAGTCATCGCTCAGCTGGGCAAGGACTTCCCCGATATTCAGGACCTGCGGTCCGCGACGGTCCTGCTGGGCCATAGCCACAGGCAGATACCCCGTCAGACTTGGCCTGCTGCGCGAACAGGGCTCAGGTAGTAGGTCAACCGGAACTTGCCGATCTGTACCTCGTTGCCGCTCTTCAGCTGCACGCGGTCCACGCGGTCGTGGTTGACGTACGTACCGTTGAGGCTTCCCATGTCCACCAGCTCGAAGCCGGACGCCGTCCGGATGAACTGAACATGCTTGCGGGAAACCGTGACGTCATCCAGGAAGATGTCGGCATCCGGGTGCCGGCCCGCCGTGGTGGTGTCCGCGTCCAGCAGGAAACGAGCGCCTGCGTTGGGACCACTGTGCGCAATGAGCAATGCCGAGTTCGGCGGAAGTGCGTCTACGGATGCACGCTCTTCAGGAGCCAACTTGGGCGCAATGCTCGGCTCGTCCCACGTTGGCGTGATGCTGATCGAGGTGGTCTCCGACGTCGGCTGTTCCTCCGCGCCGTTCCCGACATTGGCTTGATTCTGTTCGCCGCCAACCATGGAATTTCCTCCTCATCCGCCGGCAGTTCCAAACCCTGCCGGCCACTTCCGCCTCCCGGTACCGCCGGGCAAATCGGTTGCTGGCCCGCCGTCCCGCTTTCCCGGCTATGGGAATGCGGCCTGACGGGCCAGATAACTTTAGCCTACCTGTTGTTCGTACTCCGATGCACTGAGCAGGGAATCCACTGCATCAGCTTCTGCAAGCTTTACTTCAATTAACCATCCCTCGCCGTACGGGTCCGAGTTAATGAGGGCCGGATCAGTGTCCAGGGCGTCATTTCGATTGGTGACTTCACCAGTCACCGGGGCGTAGATATCACTGACACTTTTTGTGGACTCCACTTCGCCAACAACTTCATTGCCGGTGACTTTCGTCCCCGGCTCAGGCATCTGGGCGTAGACAACGTCACCCAAGGCGTCCTGCGCGAAGTCGGTGATGCCAATGCGCACTACGCCATCGGCATCTGGAGCAGTAACCCATTCGTGTTCTGCGGTGTAGGAAAGTTCTTCCGGAATATTGCTCACTGGTGGCCTTTCATCGGGACATTTACGAACCTCGACGGCGGCCTTGCTGATGGCCACCGCTGAAAGTATAGGCACATTTCCCCTGCACCTCATGGGGTCTCTGCCATGATTGACCCATGACCGAACAAGCACAAGTACCAGCTCAGAAAAAGCGCAATTGGGGCGTAAAAATAATCCTGATCCTGGTGGCAGTACTTGTCGCTGTGGCCGCCTACTTCATCCTCGGGGCCATTCTTCCCCGCTGGTGGTCCGACGTCATCGCCGGACAGATCCGGCGCGACCTTGGAGCCAGCGTGCTGGTGGGAATGTTCTACGGTTTCGTTTTCACTTTCATTCCGCTCCTCGTAGCGTGGCAGGCCACCCGTAAAGCGGTGTCCTGGCCCTGGAAAATTGCTATTGTCCTGGTGGCCGTCGCCATCGCCACGCCTAACCTGCTTACGGCCGGCATCGTCTTCGGCAGCACGGAGTCAGCCCACGCCGGCCAGCGGACCTTGAGCGTGGATGCAGGATTCTTCACAACCTGGACAGCCATTTCCGCTGTTGCCGCCGTGGTGGTCTTCGCTGCAGTCACAATTCTCTGGGCGCTGTGGCGCCGTAGGGGCAAGCAAATGAAAGTGCTCAAGCAAGCAGAGAACCAACGCATCAGGGCTGCGAAAAATGCCGAAGCACAAGCGCAGGACACCACACCCAGCGCTTAGGGCGCAGGAAGCCCGCCATGGGATATCCATGGCGGGCTTCTTCGTGTTGCGGCCTTGCTTTGTAGTCCCGCGTCAGGCGACGGGGGCCTCACGTGGTTCGCGTTCGACGTCGGGAGTTACAGCAGGCGCCGCCACTCCCCTGCGCTTTGCTGCTGCCGCTGCCGCTGCCGCCAGCATCACCAGCAGCGCGGCAACGGTAATTCCGGCTCCAGCCCAGATGGGCGAGGTGTAGCCGAGGCCGGCGGTGATGGTAACGCCACCGAGCCAGGCCCCGAGTGCGTTGCCGAGGTTGAACGCGCCGATGTTCGCGCCGGATGCGAGCGTTGGTGCTGTGGAGGCAAAGTGCATCACGCGCATCTGGAGGCCCGGTACGGTGGCGAATCCGAAGCCGCCCATGAGCGCCAGTGACACCAGGGTGGCGATGCTGTTGGACGCGGTGAGGGCGAAGAAGACCAGCACCGCCACCAGTCCGGCAAGGATGAAAATGAGGGACTTGTCCAGGGCTTTGTCGGCAGCCTTGCCTCCCAGGAAGTTCCCAACAAACAGGCCACCACCGAAGAGCACCAGGAGCCACGGCACGGCGCCGGACTCGAATCCGGACACCTCGGTGAGAGTGAAGGCGATATAGGTAAAGGCGCCGAACATGCCGCCGAACCCGAGGATGGTCACCATGATGGAAAGCCATACCTGACCGGATTTGAACGCGCCCAGCTCGCTGCGGAGGCCCTTGGTTGGTTCCGTGCTGGCTTTAGGGACCATCAGGGCAATGCCGATCAGCGCCACGACGCCGATGGCGGTGATCGCCCAGAAAGTAGAACGCCAACCGAAGTTCTGGCCCAGCAGCGTTCCAAAGGGAACACCCAGGACGTTGGCCGCAGTGAGGCCGGTGAACATGATGGCGATGGCACCGGCTTTCTTATGTGCCGGCACCAGGCTCGCGGCAACTACGGAACCGATGCCGAAGAATGCGCCATGGCAAAGCGCTGCGATGATGCGGCCGATCATCATGGCCGCGTAGCTGTCGGCTATCGCGGAAAGGAAGTTGCCGGCGATGAACAGGACGAGCAACCCAATAAGGACCGGTTTTCGCGGGAGCCTGGTGACTGCGGCCGTCACCAGGAGTGCGCCGACGGCAACGCTGAGGGCATAGCCGGAGATGAACCAACCGGCCGAAGCCTCACTGACCTGGAAGTCGGCGGCAACTTCGGGCAAGAGGCCCATGATCACGAATTCGGTCAGTCCGATGCCGAATCCGCCGAGGGCAAGGGCAATCAACCCTGCGGGCATGTGGAGCTCCTTAAAGTTCGGTTCCGATCAGAAGTGGAACTGCGTCGTCGGGAACCGTAGAATAATAGTTGCAGACGCTCTATATATAGTTGCACACGCTAGATAGTTGCGCAAACAACTACTTTTGGATGCGTCGCGATCACTACATCGAGGCAGGAGCACAGCAGGCATGGGCATCAAGGACGACGCCGTAGAAGTACGGGCGCAGGGCTGGCGAACCCTGGCCGCCCTTCACGGAAGCATCGAAGCCGAACTGGAGAAGGCACTCCAGGCCTCGAGTGACCTGTCGGTAGTGGAGTACACGGTGCTGGATGCGCTGAGTCGCCAGGACGGCTGGCACATGCGGATGCAACAGCTGGCCCGCGCCACTGCCCTATCCAGCAGCGCTACCACCCGCCTGGTCAACCGCCTCGAGGACCGTGGCCTGCTTACGCGCATCCTGTGCGCCGATGACCGTCGAGGCATCTACACCGAACTCACAGTGGACGGCCAGAAGCTTCTGGAGGAGGCCAAGCCCGTACATGACGAGACCCTGGCCTCCGCCCTGGAGGCCGCCGAGTCCATGCCGGAGCTGGAACCGCTGGTGAGGGCGCTCGGCGCGTTGCAAAAGGTCTAGCCCGATCCCGGTCTTGTTTGTTTCCCCCGGCGTTCAACGCAGGGGGAAACAAACAAGACCGGGACTAAACGAAGCGTTAACGACCAAAGGCCGGAATCACCGTGTTTCCACGTGATTCCGGCCTTTATGGTCGGGCTGACAGGATTTGAACCTGCGACCCCTTGACCCCCAGTCAAGTGCGCTACCAAGCTGCGCTACAGCCCGCTGGTTCCACCGTTCTCCGCCTAAGTTTTCCTCCGAAGAGTCCCACCTAAGCAGTCCGGCCGAACCACCTCCAAAAGCTTACACGAAGTTGGAGGTCGGAGACGCCATCACAGCCAAAGTGGGCTGTGATGCCCGTCTCACTTAGCGCTTCTTGCCACGCTTCTCGCGTACGCGCATGTTGACCTCGATGGGTGTGCCCTCGAAGCCGAACGTTTCGCGGAGGCGACGCGTGATGAAGCGACGGTATCCGGGGTCCAGGAAGCCGGTGGTGAACAGCACGAACTTCGGCGGACGGCTGGATGCCTGGGTGCCAAAGAGGATACGGGGCTGCTTTCCGCCACGAACCGGGTGCGGGTGGGCTGCCACGAGTTCGCCAAGGAACGCGTTGAGGCGTCCGGTGGGGATACGGCGGTCCCAGCTCTCCAGCGCGATGTCCAGCGCGGGGACCAGGCGGTCCTTATGCCAGCCGGTCTTGGCCGAGATGTTCACGCGGGGTGCCCACTCCACGTGGGCCAGGTCCTGCTCGATTTCACGCTCAAGGTAACGGCGGCGTTCGTCGTCCAGGAGGTCCCACTTGTTGAACGCGAGCACCAGCGCACGGCCGGACTCAATGGCCAGCTGCAGGATACGGACGTCCTGCTCGCTGAGGACCTCGTCGACGGCAAGAAGCACGACGGCGACCTCCGCCTTTTCGAGGGCGGCCTGTGTACGCAGGGAAGCGTAGAAGTCGGCGCCCTGTGCCATGTGCTGGCGGCGGCGGATACCTGCGGTGTCCACGAAGCGCCACGTGCGGTCGCCAAGTTCGATGAATTCGTCAACCGGGTCGCGGGTGGTGCCGGCCAGGGGATCCACCACGACGCGCTCGGAGCCTGCGAGCTTGTTCAGCAGGGAGGACTTACCCACGTTCGGGCGACCGATCAGGGCGATACGGCGGGGACCGCCGGAACGCTCAACGCCGTCCACCAGCGAGTACTCGGGCAGGGTGTCCATGACGTGGTCCAGGAGGTCGGCAACGCCACGGCCGTGCAGAGCCGAAACCGGGTACGGCTGGCCGAAGCCCAAGCCCCACAGGGCAGCGGAATCGGCCTCCTGTGCGAAGTCGTCCACCTTGTTGGCCACCATGATGACCGGCTTCTTGCTCTTGCGGAGCATCTTCATGACGCCCTCGTCAGTCGCGGTCGCGCCAACGGCGGAGTCAACGACGAAAAGCACGGCGTCTGCAAGCTCAACGGCCATTTCGGCCTGCTCGGCTACGCGGGCGTGGATGCCCTTGGCGTCGTGCTCCCAACCACCGGTATCCACCAGGGTGAAGTTGCGGCCGTTCCAGCGCGCCGAGTACATGACGCGGTCGCGGGTAACGCCCGGGGTGTCCTCCACAACAGCTTCGCGGCGGCCGAGGATGCGGTTGACCAAGGTGGACTTGCCCACGTTGGGGCGTCCGATGATAGCCAGAACCGGATCCAGCTTGAGGGGACCTTCGTCGCCTTCATCGCCGTATTCACCGCTGAGCAGCGCGGCATCTTCTTCGTCGAGTTCGTAGTCCTCCAGGCCTGCCCGGAGGGTGGCCGCGCGGAGCTCGGCTTCGTCGTCGTCGAGGGCCGCCAGGTTTTCCGCCACCTGGTCGGTGCCGGTGGGCGTGTATTCGTCGTCGCCGGCTCCGTGGAGGCCGGATTTTTGAGTCGTATCGCTCATTGCACTTTCCTTAGTGGTGTTCTGCCGGCGTCCCGGCTACTGCTGTATGGCGGTGCTGCGAAGTGGGTTCGCCGGGCGCAGGTTCCAGGGGAAGGCCCTGGCCTGTGGCCCGGATGGCGTCCTGGACGTGTTCGGCCAGGGCTTCACGGATCTCCGCAGCCGCCCTGTCCATTGAAACACGCCCGGGTTCGCCCTTCCGGCGCTTCACCGTGATGGGTTCACCGAAGCTGACATGCAGCTTGCGGCGGGGTTTGGGGATATGGTCTCGATGCTCATCACCCTGTCGGGTTCCGAGTATGGCCACAGGGATGACGGTAGCTCCCGAGTTGAGGGCGAGCCATGCAACTCCACTGCTGATGCTTTCGGCAGAGCCGCTCCCCCGGGTTCCTTCGGGGAGAATCCCTACGCAACGACCGGCGTCGAGCAGTTTCCTGCCGACATGCAGGGCGGTGCGGTCACCGGCACGGTCCACTGGAATCTGTCCGGATCCCCTCAGGACAGAGCCCAGGAAGCCTTTGAACATCTCTTTCTTAACGAGGATATGCATAGGGCGCGGCGACGCACCGTACATCACGGGCCCATCCAGGAAGCTGATGTGGTTCGCGGCAAATATCACGGGTCCGGCAGCAGGAACGTTGCTTTTGCCCGCCACGATGGTCCGGTAGATGACGTGATCCAGGAACCAACCAACCGGTCGGCTCCACATCTTGCTCCCCACAGAGGGGAGCTGATTCTCAGTCACCATAGATAACCTTGCTCACGATCGCCAAGGCGGTCTGGACGGTTTCCTCAAAGTTCAGTTCCGAAGAATCGAGTGTCACCACACCGTCGGCCGCCTGGGTGAAGTTCACTACCGTTGAGTCCTTGGCGTCACGCTGGATTACCTGGGCATTGAGCTGTGCTTTGGTCTGCGTGCCGCCCAGCTGGATCCCACGACGCCGCATCCTGGCTTCCTCGCTGGCGGTCAAGAGCATGCGGACCTCGGCATTGGGGACGACGACGGTGGTGATGTCGCGCCCCTCCACCACCATGCGGCGGTGGTGCTGATCGATCAGCTCGCGCTGGCGACGGATAAGCTCGGTGCGGGCACCGAGCGTCGTGGCGACAGCACTGACCGACGAAGAGATCAAAGGATCCCGGATTTCGTCCGTGATGTCCGTGCCATCAACCGCCACATACTCCGTGGCAGTCGTGGTGCTGATCTCCAGCGGCATGATTTTGGAAGCCTGTTCCACCGCCGCGCCATCCTGGAGGTCAACGCCGGTCTTCAGGCAGTACCACGTCAGTGCCCGGTACATTGCGCCGGTATCCAGGTATGCCAGTTTCAAGCGCCGGGCAACTTCCTTGCTGACGCTGGACTTGCCGGACCCCGAAGGGCCGTCAATTGCGATCACGAGCGGCTTGCCGGGACGGGCAACTGTTTCCGGGCCAAAAAATTCACGCGTCATTACTGAAGTACCCGCCATCCACGGTCAGTCAAAGCTTCAACAAGGAGGTCATGCTTGCTGGGAAGCACGGAAAGTTCCACCATGCCCACGTTCTGTCCCGACGAATGGTCGAGCCGAAGGTCTTCGAGGTTCACCCCGATCTCGCCGATCTCCGTGAGGAGGTGCGCGATCTGGCCGGGCTTGTCATCCACCAGGATGGTGAGCCACGAGTACGCCTGGGGAGGTCCGCCGTGCTTGCCCGGGATCCGGGCCTGGCCTGCATTCCCTTCGCTGATGAGCTGGGCAAGGTCAAGCCGTGCACCGGGTGCAAGCGGTTCTTCCAAGGTACCGATCAAACGGTTCAGGTCCTCGCGCACACCGTGCAGGATGGACACCACCTTTTCCGCGTTGCCGCCCAGGATCTGTACCCAGAGGGTGGGATCGCTTGCTGCAATGCGGGTAGTGTCCCTGAGTCCGTTGCCCGCCAAGGAGAGGGCATGCAGCGGCGTGCCTTGCAAACGGCTCGCCAGAAGCGACGACATGATCTGCGGCAGATGCGACACCAACGCCACGGCTTCATCATGCTCGTCCGCGGTGAACTGGGAAACGATCGCTCCCAGATCCCCTGCAAGTGAACGTGCAGCCTGAAGTGCAGCATCCGACGTTTCTTCGGAGGGGCAAAGCACCCAGGGCATGGAGGTGAAAAGCTCTCCCCTGGCCGCAACCGGGCCGGACTTCTCCCTGCCTGCCATGGGGTGGGTACCCACATAGCGGGCAAGGTCCACCCCGCGTTCGCGCAGCTGCGCCTGGATGGTGGCTTTGACGCTGGCAATATCAGCCACGACGGCGGACGGGTAGTCCGCCAGGGCCTTCTGCACGACGTCTGCTGTAACATCCGGCGGAGCCGCGACAACTACCAGTTGGGGTTCTTCATCCAGCTCCCCCAACGGACGTCCTGCACCGATATCCACCGCGACCGCCTGGTTGGTGGGCGAAGGATCGAAAAGGAAAACCGGGACCCCGCGTCCGCGCAGGCCCAGGCCGATGCTGGCTCCAAGCAAGCCTGTACCGAGGACGACGACCGGGCCATCAAGATGACCCCTGCCGTGCGTACCGAATGCCGACATGCCCTAGAGTCCCACCGATGCCAGGAGGTGTCCGACTTCCTGCCTGCCGAGGTTGCGGATGCTGCCCTGGCGCTGGTCGCCCAAGCCAATGGGGCCCACCTTGACGCGGACAAGACGCTCCACAGGGAACCCGACGGCGTCGAACATGCGACGCACAATACGGTTCTTGCCCGAGTGCAGGACAACCTCAATCAGGACGTGGCCTGGAGTGGAGTCCACCAAGCGGAAGGAATCCACTGCAGCAACGCCGTCTTCAAGCTCGACGCCGTTCTTCAGCTTCGCGCCCACACCTTGCGGGAACGGGCCACGCACCTGGACCAGGTACGTCTTGGGAACCTCATACGAAGGGTGCGTCAAGCGGTTGGCAAGTTCGCCGTCGTTGGTCAGCAGCAGCAGTCCCTCAGTGGCGACATCGAGGCGGCCGACGTGGAAGAGGCGTTCGCCCTTGTTCTTGTTGTTCTTGAGGAAGTCGCTGATGCAGGGACGACCCTCGGGGTCTTCCATGGTGGAAACGACGCCCTTGGGCTTGTTGAAGACCATGTAGACGAGGGTTTCGTCCAGCTGGATCCGGATGCCATCGACGTGGATCACGGCAGACGTTGGGTCCACTCGCATACCAAGTTCGGTGGTAACCACTCCATCAACTTCGACGCGTCCTTCGAGGATCATTTCCTCGCACACACGGCGTGAAGCCACACCAGCCTGTGCCATGACCTTCTGCAGGCGGACGCCGTCAACGTCGTGAAGGTCGGACTGCGGGACTTCCTGGCGCGGGCCGCGGTTGCGACCCGGCTTCCGGATGGGGCCCAGGTTCTGGCCGAAGCGTTCGCTGCCGAAGGCCTTGGAGCCGTACTGCCGTGCAGGTTTCGCCTTGGGCTTCAGGGCGCCCGGAGTGCCCGGGGCTTTGCCGAAGCCGGGCTTGTTGGAGCCTGGCTTGCGGAAGGGCTTTGCCGGCCTGGCTGCCTGGCCGCGATCGTAATCGCCCGCAGTTGTGGGGTTGTCAGGATCGAAAGGGGCCGCTTCGCGCGGCTTCGATGCCTTGAAGGGGCGTCCCTCGCCCTGGGTGAAGTTGCGCTTTCCAGCGCCGGCGCTACCGCCGCGGCCCGAGAAGCCGCCGGCGTTGGAGCGGCCGGTGCCGCCCTTGGCCTCATTGCGTCCGGAGCTGTTGCGTCCCGAACTGTTACGTGGTGAACTCTGGCGTCCCGCCTGTGTCATGACCCGTCCTTGTGTAGTAATGGCCGGCAATTGGTGTTGGAATCAACACTAGCCAGCCGGGCAGACATCGTCTGCCCCTTGTCGCTGTGCACCTTGGTCAGGTGCCGTGAATCAGTATGAAGTTGTCCTGCAGTGCCGGTGTGGGCCGTGGCTACATCCGGCTTGCGTCGTAGTACTCGTCGATCCCTTCCAAACCCGGAAGGTGCGGCGAGAGCTGTGGCAGTTCAGCCACTGAACCGATGCCCATCCGTTCCAGGAAGTACGAGGTTGTCCGGTAAAGGACAGCTCCCGATTCGGGATCGTTTCCGGAGTCCTCGATCAAACCCCTTTGGGTAAGCGTCCGGACTACGGAATCGACGTTGACGCCGCGAATGGCAGACACCCGGGCCCTGGAGACCGGCTGCCGGTAAGCAATCACCGCCAGGGTCTCAAGGGCTGCCTGAGTAAGCCTGGTGGTCTGGCCCTCAAGGACGAACCTGCCCACGATGTCGGCAAATTCCGACCGTGAATAGATCCGCCACCCACCGGCGACGTTCCGCAATTCAAAACCCCGGGGTGCAGTACTGGCAGCAGCAAAGCCGACAGCATCCACGTCCGGGGCTTTAACAGTATAGCCGCTATACTCCCGCTGCAGGTCCTGCAGCAAATCCTCGACGACGGCGACCGTCACGTTGAGTCCGGCGGCCAGCTCCTCCGAGGTGGCCGGCTCATCAATGACCATAAGGACCGCCTCCAATGCCGCCCGCGCACCGCCGGGCAGGGCCTCCAGTTCAGCCAAGCCATCCTCGACTGCTTCCTGCTCACTCACTGATGCCACCCCCGCTTCGATCCGCTTCTGTTCCTGATTCGTACTCCTCGCTCAGGCTGGAACCGTCCCAGCCGGCATCATCACCTGTCCACCGAACCGTCAGCTCAGCCAACGGGCCGGGCTGTTCAAACGCAACCACGCGGTCGCGGAACATTTCCAGCAACGCGAGGAAACGTGCCACCACCACCAAAGTAGTCTCGGCGTCGGCAATCAGCGACTGGAAGGATAACGGCGCGCCCAGCTTCAAGCGGTAGCCCATGATTTCGGCCTGTTCCTTGACGCTTACCGGCGGAGCATGAAGATGGTCCAAGCCCACCTCGGCAGGGGCGGAATCCTTGGGTTTAAGTGCTTTGGCGGCAAGTTCCGCGAACTGCTCCGGCGTGTGCCGCCACACCAGTTCCGGAAGCAGCGCAGCGAAATGGCCTTCCAAGGCAACCTGCCGCGGATACCTCCGACCTTCCTGTTCCAGTGTCTCGCCCAGGATCCCGGCGATCTGCTTGAAGGCCTTGTACTGGAGCAGACGGGCGAACAGCAGGTCCCTTGCCTCCAGGAGCGCGATGTCCTCAGCGTCCTCCACCTCACCGGCAGGCAAGAGGCGCGCCGCCTTCAAATCCAGCAGCGTTGCAGCGATCACCAGGAACTCACTGGCTTCATCCAGCGCCCAGTCCTCCCCCAGCTCCTGGAGGCGCCTAATGTACTTGATGAATTCATCGGTGACCGTGGCCAACGCCACCTCGGTGATATCCAGCTTGTGCTTGGAAATGAGGCCGAGCAAAAGGTCAAAGGGGCCCGTGAAGTTAGCGAGGCGTACTTCAAAGCCGACCTTACGGGCTTCGGAGGCACCGGCGTCGGGCGTTTCCGCTTCAGCGGCTGTTTCCGCTACGGCGGTGGGGGCGATTGACGGTCCCACCGTCCGCTAGGGCGCGCCGCCGCGCGAGATCAGTTCCTTGGCAAGGCGGCGATAAGCGTCAGCTCCGATGTGGTTGCCGGCGTAGCTGGTGATGGGCTCGGCGGCCACGGTGGCATCTGCAAACTTAATCGAACGCTTGATGACTGTCTCAAAGACCTTGTCCCCGAATGCCTCCACCAGGCGCGAGATGACTTCGCGGCTGTGCAGGGTGCGGGCGTCATACATGGTGGCCAGGACACCGTCCACCTGCAGGCGCGGGTTGAGGCGGTCCTGCACCTTCTCGATGGTCTCCACCAGAAGCGCAACGGCGCGCAAGGCGAAGAATTCACAGATCAAAGGGATGATGACGCCGTGGGCTGCAGTCAACGCGTTTACTGTCAGCAAGCCCAGCGACGGCTGGCAGTCGATCAATACGACGTCGTAGTCATCCTCAACGCTTTTGAGTGCGCGGTCCAGGACTTGCTCACGGGCAACCTCGTTGACCAGCTGGACTTCGGCAGCAGAGAGATCAATGTTGGCGGGCAGGAGGTCAACGCCTTCAACACCGGTCTGCTGGATGGCATCGCGGATGTTCACCTTGCGGTCCATCAGGACGTTATAGACGGTGAGGTCGAGCTCGTGCGGGTTGGCCCCAAGGCCGGCGGACAGAGCGCCTTGCGGATCAAAATCCACCAACAGGACGCGACGGCCGTACTCAGCGAGCGCAGCCGCCAAGTTGATGGTGGAGGTGGTTTTACCCACGCCACCCTTTTGATTGACCATGGCGATGACTCTCGCCGGACCATGGGAGGCCAGTGGAGCAGGTTCCGGGAATTCGCGGTAAGGGCGGCCCGTGGGCCCCATGATGGCGTCTTCCAGATCGAGCTCGGTGCCTTCCAGCGTAGCTGTTCCCCGTTCGATGCTCACGTATCTAACCACTCTTTCGACGACGATCTTCCCTGCCGCTGCGCCCCCGGACGACAGCGCTGCTACCCCTTTAGGCTACAGCGCCCGACACGGTTATTTGGGGAACTTGACTTTGGCCGATTGTTGAGCCTTGACCCTCTGGTTGAGGTCGAAGGTTGAGGCGCGTGCCTGGGCTGCCGCGGGAACAGCGAAGGCCGGCACCTGGTGGGGTGCCGGCCTTCTCCGAACTATCTTGCGTTGACGCTGATCCTGCTAGACCGTGGCCTTCTCGCGGTTCTCAGCCTCGGGTGCAGCCTCTTCTTCGCCGCCGTGGGCGATCATGGTCTGCTCATCGAAGGGCTCGCTGCCGGAGAGGACACGCTCTACCTGGCCGTTGTCGATTTCCTTCACCCAGGTGCCGATGAGGACTGTGGCGACTGCGTTGCCGGTGAAGTTGGTCAATGCACGTGCCTCGGACATGAAGCGGTCGATTCCAACGATCATGCCCACGCCGCCCAAGAGCTCAGGCTTGTGTGCCTGGAGGCCGGCCGCAAGGGTGGCAAGTCCGGCACCCGTGACGCCTGCAGCACCCTTGGAAGCGATGATCATGAAGACCAGCAGGGAGATCTGCGCGCCGAGATCCAACGGCGTGCCCATGGCGTTGGCTACGAACAGCGATGCCATGGTCAGGTAGATGGCCGTGCCGTCCAGGTTGAAGGAGTAGCCGGTGGGAACCGTGACGCCGACAACCGGCTTGGAGACACCCAAGTGCTCCATCTTGGCGATCAGGCGGGGCAGGGCTGCCTCGGAGGAAGAGGTGGAGAAGATCAGGAGGTACTCTCGGGCCAGGTACTTCATGAGCTTGAAGATGTTCACGCCGGCCACTGCGCGGAGCAGCGTACCGAGGATGACCACGATGAACAGTGCGCACGTTACGTAGAAGGCAAGCATCAGGGTGAACATGCTGAGGATCGCCTGGGCGCCGGTGGCACCAACGACGGCGGCGATGGCACCGAATGCTCCAACCGGGGCCAGCCACATGATCATGATGAGGATGCGGAACACGAGGCGCTGTCCGTGACCGATGGCTGTGAGGATGGGTGCACCCTGCTTTCCCATCTTCTGCAGTGCGAAACCGACCAGGATGGCAGCCAGAAGGGTGGGCAGGACCGGGATGTCGCCGGGGATGATTCCCAGGAGGAAGTCCACTGTGCTGTTGGTATCGGCCTTCTTGGTGGGATCGTACGGGGTCAGCTTGAGCCCCTCGCCCGGGTGGATCAGGTTGCCCACCACCAAGCCGATGGCGAGGGCAAACGTGGACATTGCCACGAAGTAGCCCAGGGCGAGTCCCCCGACCTTGCCAACGGTTGCCGCTTTGGCGATGGAGCCGATGCCCAGGACGATGGTGCAGAAGATGACCGGGGCAATCATCATCTTGATGAGCTTGATGAAGCCGTCACCGAGCGGCTTGAGGGACTTGCCAACCTCGGGGAACATCAGGCCGACCACGGCGCCGAGCACTACGGCCAGGATGACCGCGATGTACAGGTAGTGCGACTTGTCGAGCCCCTTGCGTCCACCTTTGGCGGCTACTGCCGACTCTCCTCGTTGAGAGGTCATGGGATTCTCCTTCTGGATACTGTGTAAGGCGCTGCGGTCCTGCACTGATGTCCAATCCGCTGCCCTTGTGTGATATCCATCATTGAGCCGTTGGTGACACACATCACCGTTGCGGTCATATTGGTCATGGGAGGCCCACGTGTTTCACAGCTGGAGCATCGCCCGCCGCTTGTTCGTGGCGAACCTGTTGTTCGTCCTGGTCCTGACGGCGGTCTTCGGCGCGTTCTCCGTGGTGGAGGCCAGGGACAGGGCCTACGACGAAGCCGGCGGAAGGATGCAGGCGATCGCCACGTCCCTGGCCAACAATCCCCTTGTCCTGGAGGCCTCATCCACGGCAGATCCTTCAGCCATCCTCCAGCCCTACGCGCGGGAAGTCATGGACGACGCCGATGCTGATTTCATCACCATCATGGCTCCGGACAGGACACGCTGGACCCACCCCCGCACAGAGGAACTGGGCAAGCCATATATCGGGACGATTGAGCCGGCCCTCGGCGGTGAAACCTTCACCGAAGTTACTGCAGGAACCTTGGGCCCCTCGGTCCGAACCATCGCTCCCGTCAAGGACGCCGGTGGAAGCGTCAAAGCCTTGGTCGCTGCCGGCATCACGGTCCGCACAGTGGACACCGACGTTGCCGAGAGGCTGGGAGTGATTGGCGTCATCGCGTTGGTGGTCTTGTTCTTCGGATCAGTGGCCTCCTGGCTCTTGGGCGGCTATCTGCGCTCGGTCACAAGGGGATGGGGACCAGAGCAGCTGGCACAACTGTTCGCGTACTACGAGTCCGTCCTCCACTCCGTCCGCGAAGGCGTGATCCTGATTGACACCCACGGCAAGGCGGTGATGTACAACGACCAAGCCGCGGAGCTTCTGGGCCTTGAGCCGTCCGACGCCGACCGGTCCCCTGACGACGCCCCCAAACTCGCCGATCTTCCCTTCGATGGCAGCCTGCGGGCTCTTTTCGAATCGGGTAGGCCCGCACATGACGAAATCCATCTGACTGGTTCGCGGATCCTGGTGGTCAACCAGGCCCCGGCGGTAGGGCCGGTGCCTGAGCGGAGCCGGCAGAAACCCGCCGTCTACGGGACGGTGGCCACTATCCGCGACCGTACCGAAATCGAATCCCTGGGCACGGAGCTCCAGACGATGAAGACCCTCTCCGATGCCCTGCGCGCCCAGACACATGAGCATGCAAACCGGCTCCATATGATCGTTTCCCTGTTGGAGTTGGGCCGCACGCCCCAGGCTTTGGACTTTGCCACCAAGGATCTTGAACTCAGCCAGCAACTCACCGATGACATGGTGGCCTCCGTGGACGAGCCCGTCATGAGCGCCTTGGTGATGGGCAAGGCGGCGGAAGCCCACGAACGCGGGGTGGAATTGGTGGTCCGAACCTCAGGGCGCTCCGGCGTGCGTGGCCTCGAGATCCAGGACCTGGTGACCATTCTCGGGAACCTGCTGGACAACGCGATTGACGCTGCCGCTGCCGGCGACTTTCCCCGGAAGGTGGAGCTGGACGTGGAAGCCGGACCTGCCGCCGTCGAATTTACGGTGCGTGACTCCGGCAGCGGCATCAATCCGGGCTCCATCGATGACGTCCTGCAGTACGGCTTCAGCACCAAGTCTCCGGAAGGAAACCCGCAAGGTGCCCACGGTCGGGGCGTTGGCCTGGCCTTGGTCCGTCAGGCAGTGGAGCGGCTCAACGGTACGATGACCATCAGCAATCCCGGCGGAGCACAGTTCCACGTCATGCTCCCCGCGCCGGTTCCCGAGGAAGAGAAGGCATGACAGAGATCCGTGTCCTGGTGGTGGAGGACGAGCCAATAGCCTCGGACGCCCACTCTGTCTACATTGGCCGCTTGGACGGCTTCACTTTGGTGGGGACGGCACCCGATGGCCAGTCGGCCTTGCGCATCCTCGGAGAATTTGCGGCGTCCGGCTCCCCTGTGGACCTCGTCCTGCTGGACATGAACCTCCCTGACCTCCACGGCCTGGACGTGGCCCGGCGGATGCGTTCCGCGGGAGTCTTTGCCGACATCATCGCCATCACTGCCGTCCGTGAACTGAACATCGTCCGCAGCGCCGTGTCCATCGGCGTCGTGCAGTACCTCATCAAACCCTTCACGTACGCCACCTTTGCCGACAAACTCAGCAGCTACCGGACCTTCCGCGAACAGTTGGCGGGCTCGATGTCCGGCATTTCCAAAGCAGGGGCCTCGCAGAGTGACGTTGACCAGGCTTTCGCGAGTCTTCGCGCACCCACGGAACTGCCGCTGCCCAAGGGACTCTCCGGGTCAACGCTGGAGTCAGTGAAGGACCTGGTGAGGGCGGGGCAGCGGCCGGTGTCCGCAAGTGAGGTCATGGACGCACTGGGGATGTCCCGAGTGACCGCCCGCCGCTATCTGGAATACCTTGCCGACGCCGGAACGGTCACCCGGGCGCCCAGGTATGGCACCCCTGGCCGGCCGGAGAACGAGTACGGCTGGAACCGGGCCTAGGGATCCTCCCGTTACCCGTGCCTCCGCAGTAAGCTGGTGGCGACCCATGGAGAGCCCATGTCCGCACAGCCGCCGCTCCGACAACCAGAATCGCCAGCGCTACCGCAGCTGATGGAAGCCCGCGAGGCGTACGCCCGTGGAGAGTGGGACGCTGCGCTTCGGACCATGGAGAGTGCCGGTGAAGAATCTCCGCTGAGCCTGGAGGACCTGGAAATCCTGGCGCGCTCCAAATGGTGGCTCGGCGACGTTCAGGGTTCCATGGCATTATCCGAGGAAGTATTTCGCGGATTGGTCGCCCGTACACAGTTCCAGGCCGCCGCTAAGGCTGCGCTGACCTTGTCCTTGCAGTGGGGTGTCCGCGGGAACATCGCTGTGTCATCGGCATGGCTGAACCGGGCGCGACGACTCTTGGACAGGCTTCCCGAGTCTCCGGAACACGGATATTTGCTGTATCTGGAGGGCAACGACGCAATCTACCTCGAAGGTGACGCGGGCTCTGCCCTTGCTGCTTCCCTGCAGCTGACCGCCATGAATCGTAGGCAGAAAGCTCCCGAGCTGGAGAGTTTCGCGCTCATGTTGTCGGGTCTCGCCGCCGTCCGGAGAGGCCAGGCAGCCCGCGGCTTCGAGGACCTGGATCAAGCACTGCTCCCCGTCATGGCCGGCCAGGTCCCGGCGGAGTGGGGTGGCGATATCTACTGCTCCGTCATCCACCTCTGCTACGAACTGGCCGACTACTCGCGCATGAGGTGGTGGACTGACGCTTTGGCCGCATGGTGCGCCAGCCTTTCCACGTCCTTCATGTACTCGGGGATCGTCCGGGTCCATGAACTGCAGCTGATCAGTGCCGAAGGGGGCTGGAAGCAGGCAGAGGCGGAACTGGCGCACCTCGGCGAGCGTCTTCGGAATGCCCATGCTTGGATCGCGGCCGACTGTTTCAACGAACTGGGCGATATTCGCCGACGGCAGGGAAACAGATCCGGCGCCGCGGCCGCGTATGCCATGGCGCGTGGACTCAGCGTAGATGCCCAGCCCGGCTCGGCCTTGCTTCTTGCTGATGCCGGAAAGGACGAGGAAGCGCTCACGGATCTCCGCGCCGCGTTGGCAGACCGCGGGCGCCTTGGACGGGCCTGGTTGCTGCTGCCGCTCGTGGAGTTGCTTGCACCCCGGGACGCTGACAGTGCTGAGGTGTTTTGCAGCGAGCTGGAAGGAACTGCTGCCTTTTACGGGACAACAGGATTGATTGCGTGGGCGCATCATGCCAGAGGCGCTTTGTTGATGGCCCAAGGCCGCTGGCTCCAGTCGCTGCCCGAGTTTGAAGCGGCTGCACTAGGCTACCGTTCCCAGCATTTACGTTTTGAGCTGGCACGGATCCATGAGCGACTATCGTCAGTCCGGGCGGCGCTGGGCGAGGCCGGTGCGGCCGACGCGGAACGCGCCACCGCTGCCGCCATCCGTACACAGCTAGGAGCTGCACCGTTCTCCTTGCCAAATGTTGATGACGCCCTGGGTGGGCTGACGGCCAGGGAAATGGAAGTACTGGGCTGCGTGTTGTCCGGCTCAAGCAACAGGCAGATCGCTCAGACCCTCACCATCTCCGAGAAAACAGCCAGCCGTCACCTGGCCAACATCTTCACCAAGATCGGCGTTAACTCCAGGACCGCTGCGGCAGCTTGGGCGCGTCGTCACGGAATAGCAGAGCACCATCGGACTTGAGCCTGCATGTTTTGACCCATGGTGCGCCAAAAGATGCAGGTTTTCGCGGACGCGCTGCAAGGCTCCGCGGCCTTACCTTGAAGCTACGGATAACGGGCCGGGCAGGCCGGCCCCCGCATTATTAAGGACCCGCGATGAACAGCACCCAGGCCGGGCAACGGGAAGCTTCCACGGCGGCGGAAGCCGTCCAGCAGGCCACGGGACGATTGATCGGAATCCTCAACGATTCTTCCATCGCCCTCTTGGTGGTTGTAGGCCACCAAACTGGCCTTTTCGAGACACTGTCGGCCCTCCCTGCGGCCTCTTGCAGGCTTATTGCCGATGCGTCGGGCCTCAATGAGCGCTACGTCAGGGAATGGTTGGGCGGCATGACCTCGGCTGGCTTCGTGGACTACCAACCGGACAGTGGAACGTATCTCCTGCGCCCGGAATTCGTTCCTGTCGTAACAGGTGCAGGTACCGAAAATCTCGCGCGAACACTGCAGTACGTGCCGCTCATGGGCGAGGTGGCCCCGAAGATCGTCCACGCGTTCCGGACGGGCGGCGGAACTAGCTACGAGGATTACCCGCGATTCCATCACATCATGGCTTCTGAAAGCGCTGCAGTGAACGATGCATCACTCCTGGAGACCATCCTTCCCCTGACAGATTGCCTGGAGGCGCTGCGCAGCGGTATCTCCGTCGCTGACATCGGATGCGGCGAGGGCCATGCCTTGAACCTGTTGGGGTCCACCTTCCCTGCCAGCACTTTTACCGGCTACGACTTCTCCGCCGAAGCATTGGCAACCGCCGCTGCCGAGGCCTCCGGCCTGGGACTTTCCAACGTCCGATTCGAACTTCAGGATGTGAGCCGGCTGGACATCTCCGAGGCGTTCGACTTGGTGACAGCGTTTGACGCCATCCACGATCAAGCCCACCCGGCTCAGGTGCTCAAGAACATCCATGCTGCGCTCAAGCCCGGCGGCACCTTCCTGATGGTGGACATCAATGCTTCAAGCCGGTTGGAGGAGAACTTGGACCTCCCGTGGGCCGCCTTCCTGTACACCATTTCCACATTCCACTGCATGGCTGTTTCCTTGGGGCAAGGCGGCGATGGCCTGGGCACGGTATGGGGGAAGGAACGGGCCACGGACATGCTTCGTGAAGCAGGTTTCCGGACCGTGGAGGTGAAGGAAGTGGAGCAGGATCCGTTTAATGCGTACTTCATCGCTCGCGTTTGAATGTATACATAGCGGGAGACTTGTCCCCAGTTAGTGCCATTTTTCCCGATTCATGTATACACTGAAGGCATGCGCGCCAGTGATCGGGCCTATTCGGCCCTACGGGAAGACATCATCGAATGGCGCCTTCGGCCGGGTACCGTCCTCGCGGAAGTGGAGCAGTCCGAACGGCTCGGGGTGTCCCGGACGCCGGTCCGGGAGGCGCTGGGCCGGCTCACCGCGGAGGGATTGACGACGGCGGCAGGTGGCCGCGGCGTCGTCGTCACCGACATCTCGCTGGAGAGCATCGACGAGTTGTTCGAGTTGCGCGAAACCCTTGAAGTCAGGGCCGCGGCGTTGGCTGCCCAGCGCGGGGAACCCGGGATCTTCGCCGAGTTGCATACCCAGCTGCTGCAAGCCCCCGAACTGCTCAGCGAAAACGACCCCGCACGCCACGATTACTACGCCCTGGTGAGCCGGCTGGATGACGCCATCGACGCTGCGGTCTCCAATTCCTACCTGGCCCAGGCGATGCGGAGCCTGCGCGTCCACCTGGTCCGGGTCCGCCGCCTGGCCGCCGATGACACTGCCCGGCTCCATGCCGCGGCCGCCGAGCACGCCGCGATTGCTGAGGCCATCGCCGCAGGCAACCCCCGGCTGGCCGAGGCCGCCACCACCGTCCACCTGCACCGCAGCCTCACCCACGTCAAAGCCACCCACACCCCTACCTTGAAACACCCTGCCTAGCCAAACGCCTCACGAGAAGGAGCACCATGGTCAAGAACCATCACGTCCGCGTCTACAAGTCCGAAGAGAACCTCCCCCGCGAGGAGCAGTTGGCGCACAAGATCGCCGTGGTCGCCGCCGACCCCGTCGACGTCACCCCCGAGGTCACTGACATGGTGATCAACCGGATCATCGATAACGCCTCGGTGGCCATCGCCTCGTTGAACCGGGCACCGATTGTCGCGGCCCGTGCGCAGGCACTGACCCACGCACCGTCAGCCAACGGCAAGGGGGCCCGCGTGTTCGGCATCGAAGAGCAGGTCTCCCCCGAGTGGGCCGCATGGGCCAACGGCGTGGCCGTCCGCGAACTGGACTACCACGACACGTTCCTGGCCGCGGACTACTCCCACCCCGGGGATAACATCCCGCCGATCCTGGCCGTCGCCCAGCACGTCGGTTCCAATGGCAAGGATCTGGTCCGTGCCATCGCCACCGGCTATGAGATCCAGGTGAACCTGGTCAAGGCCATCTGCCTGCACAAGCACAAGATCGACCACGTGGCCCACCTCGGCCCGTCCGCCGCGGCAGGTATCGGCACGTTGTTGGGTCTGGATGTTGAGACGATCTTCCAGTCCGTGGGTCAGGCCCTGCACACCACCACCGCCACCCGGCAGTCCCGCAAGGGTGAAATCTCCACCTGGAAGGCCCACGCCCCGGCCTTCGCAGGCAAAATGGCCGTCGAAGCCGTGGACCGCTCCATGCGTGGCCAGACCTCACCCGTGCCGATCTACGAAGGCGAAGACGGCGTGATCGCCTGGATGCTGGACGGCCCGGACGCCTCCTACGAGGTCCCGTTGCCGCTGCCCGGTGAAGCCAAGCGCGCCATCCTGGACACCTACACCAAGGAACACTCCGCCGAGTACCAGGCCCAGGCGTGGATCGACCTCGCCCGCAAACTCCACAAAGAGCACCCCGAAACCACCGATCCTGCCAACGTCGCCTCCGTGCTGATCAAGACCAGCCACCACACCCACTACGTGATCGGCTCCGGCGCGAACGATCCCCAGAAGTACTCCCCCACCGCGTCCCGCGAAACACTGGACCACTCCATCCCGTACATCTTCACCGTCGCCTTGCAGGACGGTGCGTGGCACCACGTGGACTCCTACGCCCCCGAACGCGCCGCCCGTCCGGACACCGTGGAACTCTGGCACAAGGTCACCACCGTCGAAGACCCGGAATGGACCCGCCGCTACCACTCACTGGACATCGCCGAGAAGGCCTTCGGCGGCACTGTTGAAATCACCCTCACGGATGGGTCTGTTGTCACGGACGAGATCGCGGTGGCCGACGCCCACCCGCTCGGTGCCCGGCCCTTCGCCCGCGAGCAATACATCAACAAATTCCGCACCCTCGCAGCAGGACTCGTGGAGGAAGCCGAAATCGAAAGGTTCCTCACCGCCGTCGAACGCGTCACCGAACTCGGCGCCGGCGAACTGGACCAGCTGAACATCACCGCAGCACCCGGCGTGATCGACCTCAGCAACGCGCCCAAGGGACTGTTCTAAATGCTGTACTCCAAAGTCACCCCCGAACAGAAACGCGTCAAGCTGCGGGAACTGCTGGCCTCCGGGACCGTGCACCAGTTCCCCGGCGCGTTCAACCCGCTCTCAGCCCGCCTCATCGAGGAAAAGGGCTTCGCCGGGGTCTACATCTCCGGTGCCGTCCTGGCCAACGACCTCGGCCTGCCCGACATCGGACTGACCACCCTCACTGAGGTAGCCACCCGGGCCGGGCAGATCGCCCGCATGACGGACCTGCCCTCCCTCGTGGATGCAGACACCGGCTTCGGTGAACCCATGAACGTGGCCCGCACCATCCAGGAACTCGAAAACGCGGGCCTGGCCGGCTGCCACATCGAGGACCAGTTCAACCCCAAACGCTGCGGACACCTGGACGGCAAAAACGTGGTGGACATCGACACCGCCACCAAACGCATCCGTGCCGCGGCAGACGCCCGCCGCGACCCGAACTTCCTCATCATGGCCCGCACCGATATCCGCGCCACAGATGGAATCCAAGCTGCGCAGGACCGCGCCAAAGCCCTGGTGGACGCCGGCGCCGACGCGATCTTCCCCGAAGCCATGCGTGACTTGAGCGAGTTCCAAGCCATCCGCGACGCCGTGGACGTGCCCATCCTGGCCAACATGACCGAATTCGGCAAAAGCGAGCTCTTCACCGTCGAGCAGCTCCAAGGTGTCGGCGTGAACATGGTCATCTACCCCGTCACCCTCCTCCGCATTGCCATGGGCGCTGCAGAGCGTACTCTGGAATCGATTAGGGCTGCGGGGACCCAAGAAGCGCAAGTGGAAAACATGCTCACGCGTGCGCGCCTCTACGAACTCGTCGACTACGAGGCATACAACCAATTCGATACCGGCGTTTTCAACTTCCAGGTACCTGGCGTCCGCTAGGTTCCGGATTCATCAAGGGGAACGCAGGCACTCTGGCCTACTCGGAGCGCCTGCACTATGAACGAAGGAGTTCAGCATGGCTGCTGAAGACATCAAAAAAGGCCTTGCCGGCGTCGTGGTGGACTACACCGCGGTCTCAAAGGTCAACCCGGACACCAACTCGCTGCTGTACCGCGGGTATCCGGTCCAGGAACTGGCCGCTAAATGCAGCTTCGAAGAAGTCGCCTACCTGCTGTGGAACGGCGAACTGCCCAACGAAACAGAGCTCTCGGAATTCACCGCCCGCGAGCGCGCAGGACGTGCTCTGGACCCCGTGGTGAAGTCAGTGGTGGATACACTGCCCACCACGGCGCACCCTATGGACGTGTGCCGCACGGCAGCGTCGGTGCTGGGCGCCAGGCACGAGCTGGCGGAGGATTCCTCACCTGAAGCGAACATGAAGAAGGCAATTGATCTCTGGGCCGCCATGCCCGCCGTCGTGGCCTATGACCAGCGCCGCCGTCGCGGACAGGAACCCGTTGAACCGCGTGAGGACCTGGACTACTCGGCCAACTTCCTGTGGATGACGTTCGGCGAAGAACAGGTTCCGGAGGTGGTGGAGGCGTTCAACGTCTCCATGATCCTGTACGCCGAGCACTCCTTCAACGCCTCCACCTTCACCGCCCGCGTCGTCACCTCCACGCTCGCTGACCTGCACTCGGCGGTTACCGCCGCGATCGGCGCCCTCAAGGGTCCACTGCACGGCGGAGCGAACGAGGCCGTGATGCACACCTTCGATGAAATCGGCATCCGCAGCGAAGAGTCCCTCGAGGAAGCCGCCACCCGGGCCCGGGCCTGGATGGAAGACGCCCTGGCCCAGAAGAAGAAGGTCATGGGCTTCGGACACCGCGTCTACAAACACGGCGACTCCCGCGTGCCCACCATGAAAGCCGCCCTGGACAAGATGATCGCCCACTACGGCAGGCCTGAGCTCCTGGGCCTCTATAACGGACTCGAGCAGGCCATGGACGAGGCCAAAGCCATCAAGCCCAACCTCGACTACCCGGCCGGGCCCACCTACCACTTGATGGGCTTCGACACCCAGACGTTCACCCCGTTGTTCGTCGCCAGCCGCATCACCGGCTGGACCGCCCACATCATGGAACAGGTAGCATCCAACTCACTGATCCGTCCGCTGAGTGAATACAACGGGCCGGAAGAGCGGCACGTCCCCTAACGCGTCCCGAAATTTGGCGAACTCTACGACGACGGGCCGGTCACCGAAAGGTTACCGGCCCGTCGTCGTACTTGCTTCGGTACTGCTACCGCTGAGGATCCACCCAATCAATGGTGTGGACGTCGGCCACATTCTCGTTGTCTGCCGCCAAGGCCACCCTCACGGCGATGCGCTGGCCGGAAATCATGGCCGGCAGCCAGTGTTCCGCGTCAGCCCACATCCGCTCTACTGGAAGTTGCGCCACGGGGAACCATTCAGGGGCGATCTCGTCGCTTTCCGATGGCTCCCCCTCCCACGCGCGGGTCAGGAACACGGTGGTGGCCATGTTCCACTCCGGCCTCGCAGGGAAAACGAAATCAACTGTGCCCGCCGGAATCAGGTCCTTCGCGTGCACCACCACGTTGATCTCTTCCATGACCTCACGGCACGCAGCCTGTGAGGCGGTCTCCCCCAACTCAACGTGCCCGCCGACGCCCACCACCTTGCCCCGACCGAAACCTGTCTTCTTGGTCCCGAGCAGGACATGTTCTCCGTCCGCGCCGTCGCGGAGGAGGAAGCACAAAGTCACATGGGCTGCAGTCATGCTGCCTACCTTAACCTGATCTCCCCTGCCGCTGCCGCCATTGCTACAGTGAGCCCATGACTGAAGGTGGGGGCAACCGGCAAGCCCAGGTGGCAGCCGTCGAAAGCGTTGGCGAACCGCCGCCCAACGACGGTTCGGGTGCAGGAGAAACAGTCCCCAAGGCTAAAGCCGAACGGGACGCCTGGTTGCCAGGCTGGCTCGTGGCACACCCGCTCTATGCAGGGTGGGCCTGGACAGTGGTTTGGGCAGGACTGATCGTTTTGGACGAAGTGGTGGACCTGGCCGGATGGACCTGGTACCTGCTGGTCCTCGTGGCCGCACTACCCACATTGATCTCTACGCTAGTGGTGCTGCATGCCACGCCGCGAAGCCACCTCAGGGCAGTCGACGCAACCGTCTTGGGCCACTTCTTCGTCCGATTCCTTGCACTGGTGGCAGCCTTCATGGTGTGGGCAGCCTCAGTGGTGATGAGTGCTTCCATCTCCACCACCATCCAGTCCGTGATTGGCGATTCCGAGAAGGAAGTCACGGCTCTGGGTTTCAATCTCATGCTGGCAGCAGTTCCGCTGGTGCTCTCCATCCTGTGGATGGCGTTCATCGTCCGCTGTGCGTGGTTTCTGCGGCGGCTGCGGGGCTGGCGTCAGATACCACTGAAGACACGCGTACCGAAGAAGTTCCTCCGCGGACGCCCCCGACTCAAGCGCGTGGTGGTAGGGCTGGCACACCCCGGCCTCTTGCTGGTAGCTGGCTTGGGGACCTCGCTGCTGGCATTGTTCGTGGACGCCGTGGAGCTGACGCTTAATGTGCTCGAGTAACCCGGGCGTTATCTTAGTGTCTGGATTTATCCCGGCGCCCTGGCTATCCGAGCGCCCTTGGATGCGCTGCTGCGTAGACCTCACGCAAAGTATCCGCGGTGACCAGCGTATAGACCTGGGTGGTGGTCACGGACGCGTGTCCCAGCAGCTCTTGAACCACCCTGACGTCCGCCCCACCCTCCAAGAGGTGGGTGGCGAAGGAATGGCGCAGCGTGTGTGGAGAGACATCTTTGGTGATATTCGCCTTCTCGGCGGCGGCCTTAAGGATGGTCCACGCACTCTGCCTGCTGATCCGGCCACCCCGGGCGTTGAGGAACAGCGCCGGGCAGCCCTTGCCCTTGGACGCCAGCAATGGCCTGCCGCGAACAACATAGGCCCCGACGGCGCGGGCACCGTAAGAGCCCAGGGGCACCAGGCGTTCCTTGGAACCTTTGCCGAACAGCCGCACGATGGCAGGGTCATCGCCGGTGTCTTCGAGGGAGACGTCATCGACGTCCAACCCCACGGCCTCGCTTATGCGGGCTCCCGTGGAGTAAAGGAATTCAAGCAATGCGCGGTCTCGCAGACCGGTAGCACTGTCTGAGCCGGCAGCTTCCAGGATGCGCGTCACTTCACCAACGCTGATGGCTTTTGGCAGCCGCTTACCCGGCATTGGTGGGTGCACATCGCTGGCTGGGTCCGCCGTCGTGGTTCCTTCCAGCGCCCAAAACTTGTGGAGGCCACGCACAGCTACCACTGTGCGTGCAGCAGAGCGCACCCCCAGGGCGGCGGCGCCGTCCGAACCGTCAGACAAGGCCTGCACGAAGGCGGTCACATGATGCCGAGTGATGTTTCCCGGCTGATCCACGCCTTGCGCGGCAAGGAAGTTCGAATACCGGGCGAGGTCCCTGCGGTACGCGGACAGCGTGTTCGCCGCCAAGCCGCGCTCCACCCCGACGTGCTGCAGATAGTCGGTTACTGCACGGTCAACGCCATTGACGGTTCGAGTGGCGGCCTCGGCCATGCTCAGCGCTGGCTCGGGTGAGCCGGCCAAGGCGCATTGGCTGGACGAAGGCAGGTGAAGCCATCAGCTTTCGCGGCAGCGGCAGCGAGGATCCCCAGCACTGCCGACGGATTATGCAGACGGCCTTCCAGCACTGCTTGCACGGCGTCCTCAAGCGGCACCCAGTGAAGTTCAATTTCAGCTTCTTCATCGGTGCGGACATGCCGGTCCGCCAACGGTACGTCGCTGAGGCCCCGTGCCAGGTAGATCCGGACTGCCTCGCTGGAGGAACCCGGCGAGTTAAAGAAGTCCACAAGGACGTTCCAGGTAGCCGCTACCAGGTCGGCTTCCTCCGCCAGTTCCCGGGCCGCGCCCACCACGAAGTCCTCGCCTTCAACGTCCAGCAGGCCGGCGGGGATCTCCCACAGATCCATGGCGACCGGATGCCGGTACTGCTTCAGCAAGAGAATCTCACCGTCCACGTTCATGGGCAGCACCGCTACTGCGCCGGGGTGGTCGATGTAGTCACGAACCAGGGTGTCCGTGCCGTCGCTGAGTTGGAACGAGTCGCTGACGACGTCCCAAATGCGGCCTTCATATACCTTGCTGGTAGACAAAAGACGGCGCGGGCTCGGCATGTCCGAAACCTGCCTTGATGTGCGGGGGGTTTCAGAAATACCGGGCATCGCGCCGTCCTTCGTTAGTACTTGCGTTTACTTGGCAGCTACCGTGCGGGCGCCGGTCTTGGTGGCCACGGGCGCACCTTCACGACGCTCCAAGGCAGCCTTGACCAAACCTGCGAACAGCGGGTGGGGGCGCGTGGGGCGGGAGCTGAGTTCCGGGTGCGCCTGCGTTGCCACGTAGTACGGGTGGACTTCGCGGGGAAGCTCCACATATTCCACGAGCTTGCCGTCAGGGGAAGTACCCGAGAACACCAGGCCCTCGGCAGCGATCTGATCGCGGTACTTGTTGTTGACCTCGTAGCGGTGGCGGTGCCGTTCGCTGACAGTGGTGGTGCCGTAGGTCTCGGCAATGACCGAGCCTTCGTCCAGCTTGGCTTCGTACAGGCCCAGGCGCATGGTGCCGCCGAGGTCTCCCTTGCCTTCCACGATGTCCAACTGCTCTTCCATGGTGGCAATAACCGGGTACTTCGAGTCGGGCTCGAACTCGCTGGAGGAAGCACCTTCAAGGCCAACCACGTTGCGGGCGTACTCGATCACCATGCACTGCAGGCCCAAGCACAAGCCCAGGACCGGGAGCTTGGTCTCGCGGGCGAACTTCAAAGCGCCAAGCTTGCCTTCGAGGCCACGGATACCGAAGCCGCCGGGAACGCAAATGGCGTCCACACCGGCCAAGGACTTGGTGGCACCTGCCAGGGTTTCGCACTCGTCCGAGGGGACCCAGCGGATCTTGACCTTGGCTTCGTTGGCAAAACCTCCGGCGCGGAGAGCCTCAGTGACCGAGAGGTAGGCGTCCGGGAGGTCGATGTACTTGCCCACAAGGGCAACCTCGACCTCGTGCTTGGGGTTGTGGACAGCTTCAAGCAGCTTGTCCCACTTGGTCCAGTCAACATCCTTGAACGGGAGATCCAATGCACGGACGATGTAGGAGTCCAAGCCCTGCGAGTGAAGGGTCTTGGGGATGTCGTAGATGCTGGGCGCGTCAGCGGCGTTAACCACGGCGTCGATGTCGACGTCGCACATGCGGCCGATCTTTTCGCGCATGGCATCGGGCACTTCGCGGTCCGAGCGGATCACGATAGCTTCAGGCTGGATGCCAATGGAGCGGAGGGCAGCCACGGAGTGCTGGGTGGGCTTGGTCTTCAGCTCCTGGGAAGGGCCAATGTACGGCACCAATGATACGTGCAGGAAGAAGACGTTGTTGCGGCCCACATCCTGGCGGACCTGGCGTGCGGACTCAAGGAACGGCTGCGACTCGATGTCGCCCACCGTGCCACCGATTTCGGTGATGATGACGTCCGGAGCGTTTTTGCCTTCGGCAGGCAGGCGCATACGGCGCTTGATTTCATCCGTGATGTGGGGAATAACCTGAACGGTGTCTCCAAGGTATTCGCCGCGACGTTCCTTGGCGATGACGGTGGAGTAGATCTGGCCCGTTGTGACGTTGGCCGAACCTTCAAGGTTCTCATCGAGGAAGCGCTCGTAGTGTCCGATGTCGAGATCGGTTTCGGCACCGTCGTCCGTCACGAATACTTCGCCGTGCTGGAAGGGGTTCATCGTGCCCGGATCCACGTTCAGATAGGGATCGAGCTTCTGCATAGTTACAGACAAACCACGTGCCCGCAGCAGGTGACCGAGGCTTGAAGCCGTCAGACCCTTACCGAGCGAGGACGCCACACCACCGGTGACGAAGATGTGTTTGGTCGTCTTGGACGAGCCCGGGAACCGGGAATTTACACGGGAATTTGATCGCTGCACCACGGAATTCGAGCTTATCATCAATTACGCCTTCCAAGCGTCTGTTCGGATTCCCCAAATGGTCAATAGTTGCTCACCACCGCATTCCAAGCAAGACCTGGGCGGGAAGAAGCGCACCAATGTGATTGTGCTCGCACTAGCCCGCGGCAGCTAACCCCGGCAACACTACGCGCGCTGCGGCAGGAGCTTCGCGTCGTCCAGCAATTCCTGGGCATGCGCCTGCGCGCTCTCGGAATCCTCTTGACCGGCCAACATGCGGGCAAGCTCCTTGACCCGCTCGTCGTCGCTAAGAAGCTGAACGTCACTGGACGTGAACCCCGTGGTTGTCTTCCCATCAGCGCCACGCACGGAAGTTTTCGTCACGCGGATATGTTGATCTGCGAAGGCCGCTACCTGTGGCAGGTGTGTGACCACAAGGACCTGGACGTGCCGGGCGAGCATGGCCAGCCTTCGGCCGATTTCGACGGCGGCACGCCCACCCACGCCGGCGTCCACTTCATCGAAGACGAACGTGGGGACGGGATCCACTGCGGCAAGAACTACCTCGATTGCCAACATGACCCTGGACAGTTCACCGCCGGAGGCACCCTTGCCCAGTGGCCTCGCCGGAGCACCGGAGTGAGGCCTGAGGAGGAAGGCGATCTCATCGGTGCCCCACGGCCCCAGCACGCCGCTGCCATCAACCTCGATGACCAACGTGGCGTCGGCCATGGCCAAGGCCTTCAGCTCGGCGCTGACCCGCGCTGAGAGGTCCTTGGCAGCTTTGAGGCGGGCTTTGGTGATGCCCGCGGCCAGCTTGCGCAGGGTTGCCTCCGCGGAACCCACTTCGGCGTCCAAGGCCTCGATGCGGCTGGAGTCATCCTGCAACTCGTCGAGGCGTGTCCTGGCCGCAGCAGCCCACTCAAGCACTTCGTCAATGCTGGGGGCGTACTTTCGGATCAGCTTGGCGAGGGCAGCGCGGCGTTCCTCGATTTCGGAGAGCCGTTCGGGGCCTTCCGTGTCCAGCGCTGCCTGGTAACTGGACAACTCGGCGGCGATGTCATTGAGGAGGAAGCCGACCTCCGCCAGCCGCGTTGCTGCGGAACGAAGTTCCTCGTCGTGCTCCGCCACGTGCTCCAGTGTCCGTTTGGCGGCATCCACCATGGTTGTTGCGTCGCCGGCGTCTCCGAATTCTTCGGCAATGAGGGACTCATGGGCCGCAGCTGCCGCCAAACGCAGTTCTTCCACATTGGCCAGTTTTACGGCCTCGGCCTTGAGGGTTTCGTCTTCGCCAGGCTGGGGATTCACCTCGTCGATTTCCTTGAGGGCCGCGTCCAGGGATTCAGCCTCCCGCAAACGCTCGCGGGCTTCGCTGCGCAGTGTTTCGAGTTCGGACTGGATGGCCCTCCAGTGGTTGAACAGTTCCTGGTACTCCCCCAGCGTCTTGGCGAGGGGTGCTCCGGCAAACCTGTCCAAGGCGTGCCGCTGTGCGGTGGCGCTCTTGAGCCGGATCTGGTCTGACTGGCCGTGGACCACCACCAGGCTCACGCCCAATTCAGCCAATACACCCACCGGTGCCGCACGTCCGCCAACATAAGCCCGGCTACGCCCGTCGGCGCCCACGGTGCGGGCCAGCAGGAGCTCAGCAACGCCGTCGAACTCTTCCGCCTCCCCGCCGGCCTCCTTGGCGCGTTCCACAGCACTGTGCGCTGGATCGAGCTTCAGCACAGCTTCCGCCGACGCGGATTTGGCGCCGCTTCGAACGGCGCCGGCATCCGAACGGGCACCAAGAAGAAGTCCGACGGCGGTCACCACCATGGTCTTGCCTGCACCGGTTTCGCCGGTGACGACGCTGAGGCCGGGGCCCAGCGGCAGGGCGGCGTCGGTTATGACGCCGAGGTCACGGATTCGGAGTTCTTCGAGCATGTTTCACTTCGCATTCGTGGGGTCTGATGGCTCACCGTGCCCAGGGTCCGGGGACGTTCCGGAGTCCCGGGGGCTGGGCAACGGTGCCGGTGACAGTGTGCGGATGACAGGGATGGGTCCGGTGTGCACTTCGCCGCTCCGGGGCGCCGGGCCGCGCCAGCCATGGATGGGAAGTTGGAACTTCCGGACAAGCCGGGCCGAGAACGGTGTCTTGTGCGTCCGGGCCAGCCGCACCGGGGTCGCCGAACGCGTTACTTCAACGCGTGCTCCAGGCGGGAGATCCACCGAACGACGGCCGTCGCACCAGAGGACCCCCACGGCGTCGGTACGGTTCATGATTTCGACCGCCAACTTGGAACGGGGCGACACCACCAGCGGCTTGGCAAAAAGTGCGTGTGCACTGATCGGGACGATGACCAAAGCCTCAACCTCAGGCCACACGACGGGCCCACCTGAAGAAAAAGCGTAGGCCGTGGAACCCGTGGGCGTCGCGAGGACAACACCATCACAGCCGAATGACGTCAAAGGGCGCTCGTCAACTTCGGTGACAACTTCCAACATGCGTTCACGGTTGGCCTTCTCAATGGCAGCCTCGTTCAAAGCCCACGTGTGCCAAATCTTCTGGCCCTTGACCCACACTTGGACATCGATGGTCATGCGTTCTTCCACCGTGTATTGACGGCTGGCTATCCACTCCACCGTTTGGGCCAGATCGGCGCGTTCACTTTCCGCGAGGAAACCCACGTGACCCAGGTTGACGCCCAACAGCGGGACATCGACTTCACGGACCAGCTCAGCCGCGCGGAGTATGGTGCCATCGCCGCCCAGGACCATCACGAGTTCCACGTCCTCCAGATTGACGTGATCGTTGAGGATCTCGATGGGTGTATCGAGGGCACCGAAGAACCGTTCGATATCTGCAAGTTCGGACTTCTGCAGCACGGGAACCAGACCAGAGGCATGCAGTTGCGTACAGGCATCCCACGCTGCGCGGAGCGATTCCTCCCGCCCGGTGTGGGCAAGGACAAGTACACGCCTGCTCATCGAATCTGCTTTCTAGTGGTTCGGCCAGAGTTTCCTGATCAATGCAGCAACGTCCTCGTCCCGCTCTTCGATCTTAGGCAACACCGAGGACATCCTGCGCGTCATCCACAGGAAGTATTCAACATTTCCGTCCTGCCCGGGAAGCGGACTGGCTGCCAGGTCCTGAAGTTCAAGGCCGGCATCCACTGCTGCGCGGGCCACTTGGGCGACCGCCCGCCGTCGTTCATTCTCTGAGGACACCACGCCGGTTCGGCTCAGGCGCTCCTTGCCAACCTCAAACTGCGGTTTGACCATAAGGACTAGATCGCCGCCCGGCTCGGTGCACTGCGCAAGCGGCCACAGGACCAGCGTCAACGAGATAAAGGACAAATCAGCCACCGTCAGCTGTGCCGGACCGCCGATCTGCTCCGCCGTCATATACCTGACGTTCAGGCCTTCGTGGACCTCCACCTTGGGATCCTCCCGGAGGTGCGTGACCAGCTGGCCGTGCCCCACGTCCACCGCCACTACTTCGGCGGCACCTTGCCGCAGCAGGACGTCAGTGAAACCGCCCGTGGAGGCACCGGCGTCGAGGCACCTCTTCCCGGAAACGACGACGGCGGGAAACGCCTTCAGCGCGCCGGCCAGCTTATGCCCGGCGCGGCTGACATAGATGTCCTCCAGGTGGGACTCGACATCCAACCCGGTCGTAGCATCCACTTGGTGCGAGGCTTTGACGAGGACGTTGCCGCCCGAGCTGACCTTGCCGTCACTAATGAGCTTGGCGGCATGGGTACGGGACCTCGCCAGCCCGCGGGTGACGAGTTCCTGATCAAGTCTTGGCATACGTTAGCTGTCGCCTTCCGGGCGGGGATCGCTGGGGGTGCTTTTCGGGACTGCCGGAAGCCCGGGTTCGGCATCCAAGGCTTCCAACAAGCCGTCATGGATGCCGGCGTACAGGTCCCCATGGTCCGGCACGGGCAATTTATTCACGTCCTCCAGCGGGCCTAGTGCCCTGTCCACCAGCGGATCACCTGTGGGGTTTGCGGCCTCAGGCCACTGGACCGCGGGTCGCTCCGGTTCAGGATGTTCCGCCTCTGGGTGTTGAGGCTCTGAGTGTTGGGGCTCGGTCATCGCACCAGTCTAGTGATTTCGCCATTCCAGCTGCGGCGCCTGCGCCACGTCCGTGTCGGGAACCGCTGCCCACCATGCCGCGCACGCTGCGCGCCATGCATCGAGGTCACCCTCAAGGCCAGTCACAGTGACGGTCCCGTCCCCTGCAACTGCGGTGGCTGCACCGCAGCGGAACGTGCCGGCGTCGCTGACAACCTCCGGATACGGCGCATAAAGGCCTTCCAGGTCTGCCAGCAGGTAATCCGGACGTTCGTCAGTCCGCGCCGCAATGATGGTGTGGGTGGTGTCCACACCGGTGAGGACTGCCGCCGTCGCAAATCCTGCGCGGTTGCCACCCAGGATGTCTGTGTCCAAACGGTCGCCCACAACAAGCGGACGATCGGCGTTTAGCCGTTTTGCTGCCGCGTGGAAAAGGGGTGCTTCGGGCTTGCCCGCCACCAACGGCGTCTTGCCCGTGGCAGCCGCCACCGCGGCAACCAGCGTTCCATTACCCGGTGCCATGCCGCGGGCCTGCGGGATGGACATGTCCGTGTTGGTGGCAAACCACATGGCACCCCCGGCTACGACATATGATGCCTCCGCCAGATCCTTCCACCCAATCTCCGGGTTGAATCCCTGGACGACCGCAACCGGTGATTCGGCGGCGCTGTGCACCGGTTTGAGTCCCACCAGTTCGATCTCATGGGCCAATGCTGCGCTGCCAGTGATGAGGACATGCGCCCCCGCAGGCAGCATGGAAGCCAGAAGCTCCCCTGCCGCCTGGGAGGAACTAACCACTTGATGGTCCTCGGCCGGCGCACCGAGCTCACGCAGATGCGCCGCGACCTGGGCAGGGGTGCGGGAGGCATTGTTTGTCACGTAACCCAGGCCGACGCCTACGGTTTCGAGACGCTGCAATGACTCCACAGCCCCCGGAATGGCGTGCGGTCCTGCATAAACCACTCCATCCAGATCCGAAAGGACAGCATCAAACGATGAGATCAGTGAATCAGCCATGCTGGGAGTCGGAGCCCTCGTTCTCGGTGTCTTCGTCTTTTGCTTCTGCTTCTTCGTCCGCTGAATCGATGTCAGATTCAGCGTCATCGGATTCGAAGTAATCAGACTCGACATCATCAAGCTCAACGTCATCATGCTCAACATCAGCGGCTGCGGCCTCAACGATGACCGTCTCCGTTTCAGGCTTCACGACGTCGGCGTCCGGGGCCGGCTTCTCGAAGCGCGGCTTACGCGCAGCTGCTTCTTCCTGCTCGTCCCAGCCCAGGTCCAGAATTTCGGGTTCAGCGAAGTCGCCCACACCCAAAGCGTTCTCAGCCACGAGCGCCTGCCGGGCCCACTTGTCCGCTTCTTCGGTACGACCCACAGCACTCAGAGCTTCAGCGTATGCGCGGAAGAGGCGGGGGCTATATGAAAAGGCCCGGTTGATGTCCAGCTGCGGGATCTCAAGCTCGCTAACCGCAGCATCCAATTGCTTGAGGTCCGCACGTGCACCTGAGGCCACGATGGCAAGCTCAACCTTGCCCGGAGCGTCAAGATCCTGGGCTTCGGGAGAACGGACCATGTCAAGGGCGCGATCCGGACGTCCCAGGCCACGCTCGCAGTCAGCCATCACCGGCAAATGCACGTTGGAGCCACTGATGCGGCGGTACGTACGGAATTCGCGCAGTGCCTCACCGTAGTGGCCGGCAGCGTAAGCAGTCAGCCCAACCGCTTCACGCACGGCCGAGAGGCGCCCGCCGCGTCGGCTTGCGGCGAGGGCGTGCTGGAATGCGAGCTCCGGCTCAATGTCGATCAGGCGGCCAGCCATGACCAAGTGCTTCGCGACCCAGCCCGCGCTTTGCTCCTCGAGGGTCTTGATCTGGTGACCCGTGGCGCGGTCGAGTTCCTTGCCCGTGACGTCCTCGTCAATCTCCGGAGAGCGTTCGCGGTCAGGACGGTTGGCGCTGCGGATGTCCTTGGCATTGGGGACCCGGGCCGGACGCTCTTCCCACGAACCGCCACGGTCGTTGCGGTCACCGCCGAAGTTCCGCGGTCCGCGCTCGGGACGATCACCGAACGGCTTACGGTCACCGCGGTCGTTGTTGAAGGGGCGACGGTCATCGTTATCGCGACGGGGGCCATCGAAATTACGCGGTCCGCGCTCGGGACGATCACCGAACGGCTTACGGTCACCACGATCGTTGTTGAAGGGGCGACGCTCACCATCGCGTGCCGGACGATCACCACGGTCACCGAACGAACGACGCTCACCGTCTCGTGCCGGACGATCGTTACGGTCACCGAACGGCTTGCGGTCACGGTCGCCGCCGAAGGAGCGACGCTCATCGTTATCGCGGCGGGGGCCATCGAAATTACGCGGTCCGCGCTCGGGACGATCACCGAACGGCTTGCGGTCACGGTCGCCGCCGAAGGAGCGACGCTCACCGTCTCGTGCCGGACGATCGTTACGGTCACCGAACGGCTTGCGGTCACGGTCGCCGCCGAAGGAGCGACGCTCACCGTCGCGAGCCGGACGATCGTTACGGTCACCGAACGGCTTGCGGTCACGGTCGCCACCGAAGGAGCGACGCTCACCATCGCGAGCCGGACGATCGCTACGGTCATTGTTGAAGGAGCGACGCTCACCATCGCGAGCCGGACGATCGCTACGGTCATTGTTGAAGGAGCGACGCTCACCATCGCGAGCCGGACGATCGCTACGGTCATTGTTGAAGGGGCGACGCTCACCATCGCGAGCCGGACGATCGCTACGGTCATTGTTGAAGGGGCGACGCTCACCATCGCGAGCCGGACGGTCGTTGCCATCCCTGTTCTCTCTGGAACGGAAGCCACGGGGGTCTCCGCCGGAATTGTTGTTGGCGCGGTACGAACCGCGGTCATCCCGGTTCCCTCCGAAGTTTCCGCGATTGCCGCCGCGATTGCCGCCGTTGTGCTCAGCCATGGTGGATTCCTCCTGTTGCGAGCCGACCACTGGCGCGTGCGTAGTCGCTCATAACCCTTATTTCGTTGTCACGCCGCCGGCAGCACTCGTCTGCCGACTCGTATATCTTGTTCAATTCTATTCGACACCGCCACAGCGACCGAACGCCGAGGCCATCTCTGGGGCGTCCCGTGGCAAGTCTCACAAGTGCCCAACACCTGAAGTACCACATAGCAATAGCTGCGTTCGGGTGTGGGCTTAGCCACTACTGGCAGTCAAGTGAGTGTGAAGGGTTGTTAAATGCGGGGAGCCCCGACCTTCGTGGTCGGGGCTCCCCGGTT